>DMTA01000008.1 GCA_003454835.1 Achromobacter sp.
GCGCATCTACACGCCCCGCGCACCCCAGGCCGACGCCGCACCCGGCTGCGATGAATTCAGCTTGTCGGCCGGCGGGGCGAGTTGGGCTCTTAAAGTTTTTGTCCGCGTTTGCGCGGGTTTGAAGCGGCTTGCGGTGCCCGCCCCACAGCGGCCGCGCGGGCGGCCTGGTGGGGCTTACGCGGCGTCTTGCGTCGTGGTGATGACGCTTCGCGTGTGGCTGCGATTACGCAGGTGTCTGCTCACGCACGTGTCTGCTGACGTGGGTGTCTGACCCCCCAACACTGACATACCGCATTGGACCGATGCCTCCCAGGTGTCTGACACCTCAGCATTGACCTACCGCACAGAGCCGATGCCTCCCCGGTGTCTGACACCGGCCTACGAAGCGCCGGCGTCTCAAGGCATCAAGCCGCAACGTTGTCAGACACCCGCCACCGGTGCGTCCGCCGTCGCCAGCCGCTCGCCCGTGATCTGCTTCAAATAATCCACCAGCCGCTGACAAGCTGGCGTCAGCGGCCGATCGGCTCTGATCGAATACCCAACATCCCCAAACGCCCCAAACACATCAGTAGGCAATCGGGCCAGGATGCCCATCGAAAGAAACTGCGCCGCAGCGTCATAAGGAATGAGCGCCAGTGCATCGCTATGCATCAGCACGCCGATATTGGTCAAGAGAGACAGCGACTCCACATGCCGTGCAGGCAGACGCAATCCGGCATCAAAGAACGTCCGTTCTATTGACGCGCGCAGCGGCGACGTCGGCGCGGGCAGGATCCAGATGTGATCCATCAAATCTGCTAAGGCCACATCAGTGGCGGCCGCCATCGGATGACGCGCGCCGACGACCAGGCACAAATCTTCGTGGTAGAGCTTGTGATGATCGACCGCAACGCCGGAGATCGAAGCCATGTCTGCGCCAGGCAGACGGCCCACAACGATATCCACGTCGCCGGTGGCGAGCGCGGGCAGCAATTGTGCGGAGGGGCCTTCGCGGACGGTGACCTGGATGCCGGGGTGGTCGGTCATGAGGCGGGCGATGGCTTCGGGCAGGAGCTTGGCAGAGGCGGCAATCAAGGTGCCGACCACGACGTGGCCGCTGGCGCCGCCCAGGACGGCGTCGATGTCGTCGGCCATGTAGCGCACTTCGGCCATCATGGCGTGCACGCGCCGGCCGAGGACGAGGGCGAGTTCGGTGGGGGTGACGCCGCGGTTGGAGCGTTCGAACAGCGTTGAGCCGAAGAACGCTTCGAGGTCGTGGATGGCCTTGGTGACGGTGGGCTGCGTCAGGTGCAGTTCGCTGGCGGCGCGCGATAGGGAGCGGCACGCCAGGACGCGTTCGAAGATCTGGAGCTGATGCAGCTTGAGCTTGTGGCTCAGCGCGTTGGGCGTTATGCGGAAGTTCGACATCGGTGCGGCCGCCCCGGCGCGCGGCCGCGGACGATGGTCCTGTTCCCTGGGTGAGTCCGACATGCCGCCGCCCTTGGTGCGTTGTCCGGATCGCCGGGGATCGGCTAGCGGGCGGCGGGCTTGTAGGCGACGGCCTTTATTTCGATCAGCAAATGCGGGTGCGGCAACTGGTGCACCGCAACCGTGGTGCGCGCCGGACCGTCGGCGTCGAAGAACTCGCCGTAGGTCTGATTGTATCCACCGAAGTCGTTCATGTTGACCAGGAACGTGCTGATCTCGACGACGTCGGCAAGCGTGGCGCCGGCGGTGGCGAGGATGTCGCGGATGTTCTCGATGACGGCGCGGGTCTGCTCGCGGATGTCGAGCGTGGTGGTGCCCATGGCGTCGACCTCGGCGCCGGCGATGCGGTTGTCGGGCAGGCGCGAGCTGGTGCCCGAGACGTAGAGGAAGTCACCGGCGCGTTTGATGTGGGGATACTTGCCGCGGGGCGTGGCCTTGCCGGGGACGACGGTGGCGGTGGGGGTAGGCTGGTTCATCTTGCGGTCCTTTGTGTCGAGGTGGCAGAGCTTGATGCTGGCGTTGCCGGTGCGGGGCAGTCGGTCGGAGCTTGATGCAGCGGTGCGAGGGGCGATGTCGCGCTATCAGCGCTTGATGCAGCGTTCGGAGCCGTCGATGTCGCGCTGTCGGCACGGAATGCGGAACTCGGCGGGCTGTCGTGGCGCGATCAGAGCTTGATGCAGACGTTGGTCGGCTCGGTATAGAAGTGCAGCGAGTGGCGTCCGCCTTCGCGGCCGATGCCGGACAGGCCGCTGCCGCCGAACGGCGTGCGCAGGTCGCGCAGGAACCAGCAGTTGACCCACGCAAGGCCGACCTGCATGGCCTGCGCGACGCGATGTCCGCGCGTGAGGTTCTGGGTCCAGACGGCGGCGGCCAGGCCGTAGCGGGTGTCGTTGGCGAGGCGGATGGCTTCGTCCTCGGTGTCGAAGGGGGCGATGTGGCAGACGGGGCCGAAGACTTCTTCTTTGATGCAGCGGGCGTTCTCGGACAGGCCGGTCCAGATGGTGGGTTGCACGTAGGCGCCTTCGTCGCGGGCGTCGCCGAAGACGGGTACGTCGCCGCCGGTGACGACGGTGGCGCCTTCCTGGCGGGCGAGTGCGAAGTAGGACAGCACTTTTTCGCGGTGCTCGCGCGAGACGAGCGGTCCCATTTCGGTGTCGGGGTCCAGCGGCCAGCCGATGCGCATGGCGCGCGCGCGTTCGGCCAGCGCGGCGACGAAGCGGTCGTAGATGGGGCGCTGGACGTACACGCGTTCGGTGCACAGGCAGACCTGGCCGCAGTTGGCGAAGACGGAGCGCGTGACGCCATCTACCGCTGCGTCGAAGTCGGCGTCGGCGAACACCAGCGCGGCGTTCTTGCCGCCGAGTTCGAAGGACACGGGTTTCACGCCGGGCGCCACGGCGCGCATGATGGCGGCGCCGGTGGAGGATTCGCCAGTGAAGGTGATGCCGTCGATGTCGGGATGCGTGGTCATGAATTCGCCCGCGGAATTCGGGCCGAAACCATGCGTCAGGTTCAGGACGCCGGGCGGCAGGCCGGCGTCGTGCGCGACTTCAGCGAGCAAGGTGGCGGTGGACGGCGTGACTTCGGATGGCTTCATGATGACGGTGTTGCCGAAGGCCAGCGCGGGTGCGACTTTCCACGTCAGGAGCAAGAGCGGCAGGTTCCACGGCGAAATCACGCCGACCACGCCCAGCGGCTTGCGGTAGGCGTAGTTCAACGCCTGGCGGCCGTCGGGCGTGTCGGTCATGTAGCTTTCCATGTCCAGCGTGCGCGCCAGTTCCGCGAAGGTGCGGAAGTTCGCCGCGCCGCGCGGGATGTCGATCTTGCCCGCCCAGCCGATGGGCTTGCCGGTGTCGCCGATCTCGGCCTGCAGGAAATCGTCGAACCGGCGCTCGATGCCGTCGGCCAGCGCCAGCAGGTAATCGGTGCGCGCCGCCACGGGCAGCGAGGCCCAGGCGGGCAGGGCGCGCCGGGCCGCGATGACGGCGCGGTCGACCTGGTCGCGGCTGGCTTCATGCACCTGCGCGATCAGTTGCCCGTCCACCGGACTGTGTTTGTCGAAGGTAGACGCGCCATCTTCGAAGCGGCCGTCCAGGTAGTTGCGCAGTTGGCGAGTCGGCATCGGCGTGTTCCCGTGAAATCAGATAGGGCGGTTCAATTAAATACGTATACGTACTATATTGGCGGATATTAGGCAGTGGGCGATCCTAAGTCAATGCGCATTTGCGAGAACGGCTGCGCCTACAATCGCCAGGCACATTCCATGGACGCCACATGACCGCCGCTTCCCGATCCGCCCGCCCGGCTTCCGCCCGGACCCTGAAGGAATTCGACCTGACGCATGTGGCGTCCCACCTGCTGCGCCGCGCGCATTTCCGGGCCGAGGCGCTTTTTACGCAGGCGTTTCCGGACGAGGATTTGACGCCGCGCCAGAAGGCGTTGCTGGTCACGGTCTATCAGAATCCCGGCGCGACGCAGAATCGCATCGCCGAGCTGATTGCGCTGGATAGAAACTCGTTCGCGGAAATGATCGCGCGGATGACGAAGAAGGGGTACGTGCGCCGGACGCGGTCGACGGAAGATGCGCGTGCCTATGCGCTGGAGATCACGCCGGAAGGGGCGGCGCTGCTGGCACGCATCCTGCCGCGAGACGCCGAGGTCGAGGCGCAGGTGCTGGCGCCGATCCCGGAGGAATTGCGGCCGGTGTTTCTGCAGTGCCTGCGTTTAATGGCAGGTTTGGAAACCGCGCCCACGCCTTGAGGCGCAAGCCGCGGGTATCGCGGCGGGTCAGCTCTCGCTTTTGGGAACTGGCGCAGGCGGGGGCGTTTGAGAAGACGTTTGCGAGGGCGTTTGCGAGGGCGTTTGTGGATATGTCGGCGCGGGCGCTTGAGAATCCGACTGCGGGGGCAATTGCGAAGTCGCTTGCGAAGGCGCGTGTGGATATGTCTGCGCAGGCGCTTGAGGATGCGTCTTCGGAGGCATTTGTGAAGACGCAGGCGGGACCGGGTGTGCGCTTGCAGGAGCAGGCGCCTGCGGCGACGTTTGCGGCGACGTTTGCGGCGGCATTTGCGCTGCCGCCTGCCGCGGCCGTTCTACTTTTCCAAATCGCAACGCAAACTGACGCGTAAACACGGCGCCAAAGAAGAAGATCTGCGCCGAATACCAGATCCACAGCAGCAACGCGATCAGCGAACCCGCCGCGCCGTAGGCGGATACCGCGGCGCCGCGGCTCAGATACAGCCCGATGCCCCACTTGCCCAGCAGGAACAGGGCGGCCGTCACGATGGCGCCCGGGATGACGTCCGGCCACGAAATTCTGGCGCTGGGCAGCAGCTTGAAGATCACGGCGAACAGGGCTGCCACGACCGAAAAGGAAAACAGATTGGATGCCCACTCAGCCACGATTGAAAAGGTCGAGTTGGCCCAGAGCGAGCCATAAATGCCGCGCGCAGCCGCGAGTGCCGCGTTCACGGTCAACGACACCAGCAGGAACAGCGCCAGCACCAGCACCAGGCCGAACGACAGCAAGCGGCTTCGCACCAGGCCCTTGATGCCGGTCTTCTGATTGGCCCGCACCTCCCACAACTCATCCAGGCTGGCCTGCAATTCCGCAAAGGCGGTGGTCGCGCTGAAGATCAGCACGCCGATCGACACCATGGCCGCGATCCAGCCGCTGCCGGACTCGTGCGCGCTGGCAAGTACCGTCTGGATCACCTCGGCGCCGCGCTCGCCGATCAGGTCGCGCAACTGCGCAAACAGCTCGGAACGCACGGCTTCTTCGCCAAAGAACGCGCCCGCCACGGCGATCACCAGCAGTAGCATCGGGGCCAGTGAAAACACCATGTACAGGGCCAGCGCGGCGCCCTTGCTTGAGGCGCGGTGGCTCGACCATTGCTTGGCCGAGTCCATCAGCAAACCGCCGATCTGGGAGGGTCGCAGTACTTGCAGGACGGTTCTGGGCAGTCGCATGGGGCAATGTCTCGGTATGGCGAGCCTTCATTGTAGGGACGCGTACAAGCCCCAGATACGGGCAGATTGTTGGCAAAAGTTTTCAATCGCCGGGATATTTGCCGCTATTGAAACAACACGCAAAGTATCGGCCGTCATCGCCGGGCGCAAAAAAGAAAAACCCCCGGGGCGAAGGACCGGGGGTTTTTCGGAGACTGCATTCCCCGGCCGAAGCCGGGGAGGCCTTGCAGGAACAGCGGGACTTAGAAGTCCATGCCGCCCATGCCGCCCATGCCGCCGGGCATGGCCGGAGCAGCGGGCTTGTCTTCAGCCAGTTCAACAACGGCAGCTTCGGCCGTCAGCAGCAGGCTGGCGACGGAGGCAGCGTTTTGCAGGGCGGTGCGGGTCACCTTGGTGGGATCCAGCACGCCTTGCTCGACCAGGTCGGTGTACTCGCCGGTCGCGGCGTTGTAGCCGTAGTTGCCCTTACCGTTCAGCACGTTGCTGACCACGACGCTGGCTTCTTCGCCGGCGTTCGTGACGATGGTGCGCAGGGGCTCTTCCACAGCGCGCAGGATCAGCTTGATGCCGGCGTTCTGGTCAGGCGTGTCGCCCTTCAGGTCAGCGATGGCTTGCTTGGCGCGCAGCAGCGCAACGCCGCCACCAGCCACAACGCCTTCTTCCACTGCAGCGCGGGTAGCGTGCAGGGCGTCTTCGACGCGAGCCTTCTTTTCCTTCATTTCGACTTCGGTGGCAGCGCCAACGCGAATCACGGCAACGCCGCCGGCCAGCTTGGCCACGCGTTCTTGCAGCTTTTCACGGTCGTAGTCGGACGTGGCTTCTTCGATCTGCACGCGCACTTGCTTGACGCGGGCTTCGATGGACTTGCTGTCGCCAGCGCCGTCGATGATCGTGGTGTTTTCCTTGCCCACTTCGATGCGCTTGGCTTGGCCCAGTTCAGCCAGACCGGCCTTTTCCAGCGACATGCCGGTTTCTTCGGAGATCACCGTGCCGCCCGTCAGGATGGCGATGTCTTCCAGCATGGCCTTGCGGCGGTCGCCGAAGCCCGGGGCCTTGACGGCGGTGGTCTTCAGGATGCCACGGATGTTGTTCACAACCAGGGTGGCCAGCGCTTCGCCTTCGACGTCTTCCGCGATGATCAGCAGGGGACGGCTCGACTTGGCAACTTGTTCCAGCACGGGCAGCAGGTCGCGGATGTTGCTGATCTTCTTGTCGAAGATCAGGACGAACGGGTCGTCCAGGACGGCAACTTGCTTGTCCGGGTTGTTGATGAAGTAGGGCGACAGGTAGCCGCGGTCGAATTGCATGCCTTCGACGACGTCCAGCTCGTTTTCCAGCGACTTGCCGTCTTCGACGGTGATGACGCCTTCCTTGCCGACCTTGTCCATCGCGTCAGCGATGATCTGGCCGATGGAGGTGTCGCTGTTGGCCGAGATGGAACCGACTTGAGCGATTTCCTTGCTGGTCGTGACCGGCTTGGATTGCTTCTTCAGTTCGGCGACGGCGGCGGCGACAGCCTTGTCGATGCCGCGCTTCAGGTCGATCGGGTTGAAACCGGCGGCAACGTACTTCAGGCCTTCCTGAACGATGGCCTGGGCCAGCACGGTGGCGGTCGTGGTGCCGTCACCGGCGTTGTCGGAGGTCTTGGACGCGACGTCCTTGACGAGTTGGGCGCCGATGTTTTCGAACTTGTCCTTCAGTTCGATTTCCTTGGCGACGGACACGCCGTCCTTGGTCACGGTCGGGGCGCCGAACGAGCGCTCCAGCACGACGTTGCGACCCTTGGGGCCCAGGGTGGTCTTGACAGCGTTGGCGAGAACGTTCACGCCACGGACGATGCGCACGCGAGCGTCATCACCGAACAATACTTGCTTGGCAGCCATTTCTTAGCTTCCTTCGAAAATTCGTTTGAGGCGGGAGATTTACTGAACCACGGCGAGGATTTCGTCCTCGCGGATGACGAGCAGTTCTTCGCCATCAACCTTCACGGACTGGCCGGCGTACTTGCCGAACAGAACCTTGTCACCAGCCTTCAGGTCGACCGGCAGGATCTTGCCGTCTTCGGTCTTCTTGCCGGGGCCGACTGCCACGACTTCACCCTGGTCGGGCTTTTCAGCGGCGCTGTCGGGGATGACGATGCCCGAGGCAGTCTTGCGCTCGTTTTCGAGGCGTTTGACGATCACGCGATCGCCCAGGGGACGCAAGGCCATGAGGAACTCCTGTTAACTAAATGAAAGAGGTGGTCGGTTTGCCCGGGAGGTGTTAGCACTCACCGGAGTCGAGTGCTAATTATAGGGATGATGTTCTGAGGTTCAAGGGGGGGCGGGGCGCTGTTACATATTTGGGCGTGCAGAGTGTCGAATTCCATTGAGTTTGGAATTTCTGTCATTGAGTTTGGAACGCTGTGTGCCTCAGGAGCCAACACAGGTGAGCGTTTGGACCTGTGGCGCCCCGCGTTCACCGCAGATATCTATGATGCCAATGACCCTCGCGGCACCTGCGGGGTCATCGCCGGCCATTTATTGACCCCAAGGGCTGGCGCAAATGCACCGCCAACCATACAGCATCCACGCTAACCCGAGGGGGGCGCGCGCGTCACGCAGTAGTGTGACGAGCGCGGCCGGCAATCGTTTCCACCGGCTGAGATGTACGTGTTCAACCTCCCAACCTCCGCCATTGGCTCGTGCGGCAAGTTTGTCGGGAATGCTGAGGGCCTCTGAATTAGAAGCACTCCGTGCGCGCGTGGACCGGGCCAGCGAGTCGGTCAACGATGCAGCCGACGAAACGCGGTCGCTCGCTTGGCGAAGCTCGATAAGGTCATTGCCGCGCACATGAAAGCGGTCAGTCAGCAGGTCGCGAAACCCTTATGAACTTGGTGGGCGGCCTGCCCCTGATACCCGCAGTCAAGACCCTACAGCCCCGCCATTTGCGGGTGACGTGCCCCCGGAATATC
>DMTA01000585.1 GCA_003454835.1 Achromobacter sp.
GAAAAACAAACGCCCCGGCGGATTCAACCGCCGGGGCGTTTGTTTTTCAGCGACGGGCAGCCAGGCGTTCCGGCGTCCCCCGCGCGCCATCACCGCGCCACGCGGGCCTCGATCTCCGTGGCCAGATCCGCCACCGACGTCGCATAGAAATAACTGCGGTTGTACTTGGTGAGCGCAAAGAAGTTGGGCGTACCCACGCGATACTGTGCCGTGCCCCGCATTTCCTCGACCAGATCCACCACGCCCAGCGGCTGGCTGCCCCAGCCATCGCTGGTCGCGCCAGGCTTGAGCTGCGAGCCAGCGGCCGACAGCGTGGTCCAGCTTTGCTTGGGCTCCAGGCCGCCGTCCACCAGCGCGGTGGGATCGGCGGGCAGCACCACGGGCGCGAACACGGGCAAGCCGCGCTGCCAGCCGTGCTGCGCCAGGAAGCTGCCCACGGACATGATCGCGTCCTGCGTGTTGTTGGTCAGGTCGATATGGCCGTTGCCGTCGCCGTCCACGGCGTAGTGCATCACGCTGGTCGGCATGAACTGCGGCATGCCGATGGCGCCGGCGTAGGACCCTTGCGTTTCCAGCTCGAGCTTGTCGTTCATGACCAGCGTCAGGAAGTCCGCCAACTGGGTGCGGAACATCGTGGCGCGCTCCGGCTTGGCGGGATCGGGATAGTCAAAGGCCAGCGTGGCCAGCGCGTCCAGCACGCGGAAATTGCCCATGTTGCGGCCATACAGCGTTTCGACGCCGATGATGGAGGCAATGATGGGCGCAGGCACGCCGAACCGTTGCGCGGCCTGATTCAGGAGGTCGCGGTTTTCGTTGTAGAACTCGACGCCCCAGGCGATGCGCTTGGGCTCGACGAAGCGCGAGCGATAGGTCAGCCAGCTGCGCCAAACCTTTTTGCCGGGCGGGGAAGGCGCAATCAGCCGCGCCACCGTGGCGTTGTAGCGCGAGCTTTCCAGAGCGGAGACCATCGGCGCCAGGGGCAGTTGCCGTTCGGCGGCCAGGTTTTCGACGAAGGTGCGGACGTCGGGGCGCAGCGCGCCCGAGGGCGTCAGCGTGGCGGGCGCATCGTCCGCCAGTTCGGGGCCGAGCGTCGGCGTGCTGGGCCCGATTCGGATGGGGGTGGTCCCTGAAGCTTGCGCCGTTTGGGGAGCAATCGTGGAGGAGGGGGCTGCGGTGGGAGTGGTGGTGGAGCACCCCGCCAGCAGAGCGGAAAGCGCGCCGAGTTGCAGTATTCGCCGACAGATGAACATAATCTTCCTTATGGAGACCATGTATCTTACCCACCCGGCATGCCGCTTGCATGAAATGGGAAGCTGGCATCCGGAAAGCCCCCAGAGGCTGGACGCCATCTCCGATCAGTTGCTCGCAAGCGGATTGATGCCTTATCTGGATGACCGGCAGGCGCCGCAGGCGTCCCGCAATGACCTTTTGCGCGTGCACACTGTCCAGTACCTGGACAGTTTGCAGAAACATACGCCGGAGCAAGGGTATTACCCTATCGATCCCGACACCCTCATGAACCCGCACACCTACGAAGCCGCGCTGCATGCTGCGGGCGCCGGGGTGGCTGCGGTCGACGCGGTGCTGGGCGGCGAGGCGCGCACCGCCTTCTGCGCGGTGCGTCCGCCGGGGCATCACGCCTGCCGTTCGCAGGCCATGGGCTTCTGCTTTTTCAATAACGTCGCCATTGCGGCGCAGCACGCCATGGAATTCCACGGCCTGACGCGCGTGGCGATCGTCGATTTCGACGTCCATCACGGCAACGGCACGGAAGACGTCTTCGCCGGCGACGATCGGGTGCTGATGTGCAGCTTCTTTCAGCATCCGTTCTTTCCCAACAGCGGTGCGGATCAGCCGGCCGCCAATATGCTGAACGTGCCCGTGCCCGCTTACACGGCAGGCGCCGCGGTCCGGACCATCGTCACGGACACCTGGCTGCCGCGGCTGGAGGCGCACCGTCCCGAATTGATCCTCGTATCGGCTGGCTTTGACGCCCACCGCGAAGACGACATGGGGCAGATGGGACTGGTCGAGGCGGACTACGCCTGGATCACCGAGCAGCTCGTCGACGTGGCCGACCGCCACTGTCAGGGCCGGATCGTGAGCACGCTCGAGGGCGGTTACAACTTGTCGGCCCTGGGCCGCAGCGTGGTCGCGCACATACGGGCGCTGGCGAAGCTGTAGAATCAGGAAAAAATTGTGCAATGCGATCCCGGCGCAAAGCCGGGTCATTATTTTCCAATTGGAGGCAGCGGGATGAAGGTGTTGGTACCTGTCAAGCGCGTCGTTGACTACAACGTCAAGGTGCGCGTCAAGTCTGATCAGACCGGCGTGGATATCGCCAACGTGAAGATGTCCATGAACCCCTTTGACGAAATCGCCGTCGAAGAAGCTACCCGCCTGAAGGAAAAGGGCGCGGTCGCTGAAGTCGTGGCGGTTTCTTGCGGCGTTGCGCAATGCCAGGAGACACTGCGCACCGCCATGGCCATCGGCGCCGATCGCGGCGTGCTGGTCCAGACCGATGCCGAACTGCAACCGCTGGCCGTCGCCAAGCTGCTCAAGGCCCTGGTCGACAAGGAACAGCCTCAGCTCGTGATCCTGGGCAAGCAGGCCATCGACGACGACGCCAATCAAACCGGCCAGATGCTCGCCGCGCTGCTGGATTGGCCGCAAGCCACGTTCGCCAGCAAGGTCGAACTGGCCGACGGCAAGGTCACCGTGACGCGTGAAGTCGACGGCGGCCTGGAAACCCTGTCGCTCAAGCTGCCCGCCATCGTGACCACCGACCTGCGCCTGAACGAGCCGCGCTACGTCACGCTGCCGAACATCATGAAGGCCAAGAAAAAGCAGTTGGACACCGTCACGCCGCAAGACCTGGGCGTTGATCCCGCGCCTCGCCTGAAGACGCTGAAGGTCAGCGAGCCGCCCGCCCGCAAGGCCGGCATCAAGGTTGCCGATGTCGCGGCGCTGGTGGACAAACTCAAGAACGAAGCGAAGGTGGTCTGATCATGACGACGCTGGTTATTGCCGAACACGATAACGCCCAACTCAAGGGCGCAACCCTGAACGCCATCGCCGCCGCCGCCAAGATCGGAGGCGACGTGCACGTGCTGGTCGCCGGCGCCAACGCGCGCGCCGTGGCGGACCAGGCTGCCCAAGCCGCTGGCGTGGCGAAGGTGCTGCTGGCCGACGCGCCGCATCTGGCGGACGGCCTGGCCGAGAACGTCGCGGCGCAGGTCCTGGCCGTGGCCTCGAACTACAGCCACATCCTGTTCCCGGCCACCGCGTCGGGCAAGAACGTGGCGCCGCGCGTTGCAGCCAAGCTGGACGTGGCCCAGATCTCCGACATCATCGGTGTGGAATCCGCCGACACGTTCCAGCGCCCGATCTACGCCGGCAACGCCATTGCTACCGTGCAATCGGCTGACGCCGTCAAGGTCATCACCGTGCGCACGACCGGCTTTGACGCCGTCGCCGCCCAAGGCGGTTCCGCCTCGGTCGAAGACGCCGCTGCCGTTGCCGATTCGGGCCTGTCCACGTTCGTGGGCCGCGAAGTCGCCAAGAGCGATCGTCCCGAACTGGCCGGCGCGCGTGTCGTCGTATCCGGCGGCCGTGGTCTGGGCAGCGCCGAAAACTTCAAGATCCTGGATCCGCTGGCCGACAAGCTGGGCGCCGCGCTGGGCGCTTCGCGCGCCGCGGTCGACGCCGGCTACGCGCCGAACGACTGGCAGGTTGGCCAGACCGGCAAGATCGTCGCGCCGCAGCTGTACGTGGCCGTCGGTATTTCCGGCGCCATCCAGCATCTGGCCGGCATGAAGGACTCGAAGGTCATCGTCGCCATCAACAAAGACGCCGAGGCGCCGATTTTCGGCGTTGCCGATTACGGCCTGGTGGGCGACCTGTTCACGGTCGTTCCCGAGCTGACGAACGCGCTGTAAGCCGCAGCCGTTGCAGTCAAAACCGCGGGCCAGGCGCCCGCGGTTTTTTTTGTGCCGCGCATTTCGCGTGCCCAAGATAATCGAAATTGTTTTATTTTCGCAAAGACTCTGATAACGTACTTCGCGCGCTACTCACTGTTTGCGATTGTGCTGACCTGTACAGAACGAAGGAGATTCGTGATGGAATGGTTCTTTGACACGCTACGTAAGTACCCGGAGCTGGCGATTTTCTTAACCCTGGGCTTGGGTTATTGGATTGGAGCCAAGAAAATCTTCGGATTCAATCTGGGCGCAGTGACCGGGACATTGTTGGTGGGCGTGCTGGTCGGTCAGCTCAACATTTCGATTGCTCCCATTCTCAAGCAGGTGTTCTTCCTGCTTTTTCTTTTTGGTCTTGGCTACGGCGTCGGACCGCAATTCTTCCGCGGCATGAAAAGCGATGGCCTTCCGCAGGTCATTTTTGCCGTCATCATCTGCGTGCTCTGCCTGCTGGTCACCTGGGTGACCGCGATAGGATTCGGCTTTGATGCCGGGACCGGCGCGGGGCTGCTGTCCGGCGCGCAAACGATATCGGCGGTCATGGGCGTGGCGACCGACACGATCAACGGGCTGTCCGTCGACGCGGCGACCAAGAAGCAGTGGATCGACAACATTCCCGTCGCGTATGCGGTCTGCTACATCTTTGGCACGGTCGGCAGCGCCTGGCTGCTTGCTTCCCTCGGTCCCAAGCTGATGCGCGTGGACATCGTGAAGGAATGCAAGGACTACGAGGCCAAGATGTCCGGCGGGGCCGATTCGATGGAACTGTCGGGCTACCGCAAGTTCACCGCGCGGGCTTACCGGCTGGACCATACGGAATTCGTCGGCAAGACGGTGGGCGATCTGGAAGCGAAGTTTGTGGACGCCCGTGTCTTTGTCGAGCGCATCCGCCGCGGCGACCAGATCATCGATGCCGATTCCAGCACCACGCTGCAGGCCGGCGATGTGCTGGGCGTGACGGGCCGCCATGACGCGCTGGTGCTGCAGGCGGCGGGCCTTATCGGCACCGAGGTCGAGGATCGCGATGCCATCAACCTGCCGGCGGAGATCGTCGAAGTCGTGCTGACCAACAAGAACGTGGCTGGCAAGACGCTTAAGGAGCTTGCCGAAAACGAGACAGTGCGCCAACTGGGCCGGGGCGTGTTCCTGCGCAAGGTCGTGCGCGGCGGCCACGAGATGCCGGTCAACTGGGGCCTGAAGCTGGACCGCGGCGACCGCCTCTTCATCCTGGGCGCCACACGCGACGTCGAACGGGTGGTCAGCAAGCTGGGCTATGTGGACCGCGCCACCAACCAGACCGATATGGTGTTTGTGGGCTTCGGCATCCTGCTGGGCGGTCTGTTCGGCACGCTGGTGCTGACGGTGGGCGGCATTCCGATCACGCTGTCGACGTCTGGCGGCGCGTTGATCTCCGGGCTCATCTTCGGATACCTGCGGTCCGTGCATCCGACGTTCGGGCGCGTGCCCGAGCCGGTGCACTGGTTCCTGACATCGGTGGGCCTGACCGCATTCGTCGCGGTGGTGGGCATCGTGTCGGGACCGGGCTTCGTGCAGGGCTTCCAGCAGTTGGGGGCCAAGCTCTTCATCGCGGGCGTCATCGCCACCAGCATCCCGATGATCCTGGGCGTGCTCATTGCCCGCTACGTCTTCAAGTTCCACCCCGCCATCTCGCTGGGCGTGTGCGCGGGAGCGCGGACCACCACCGCGGCGATCGGCCAGATCACCGAGACGGCAAAGAGCCAGGTGCCTGCGCTTGGCTACACGGTGCCTTACGCCATCGGCAATACCCTGCTCATCATCTGGGGCATTGTCATCGTCATGCTCATGGCTTAGCAGGACTGCCCGCAAGCCTCGGCTTGCTGGTGCTACAGAGAAGCGCGGCAATCGTAATGGCGCTCGACTTCATGGCGCCTGTCATCACGCACACCAGGAGTACACAAAATGGCTTCCACTGCGCCCGTCACCGTCAGCCTGGCCTCGGCCCTGAAGACCACGCGTTCCCACCAACGCGACCTGGAACAACTCTCACCGTTCGAACTGAAGGACTACCTGATCACCTTGGCCAAGGACAGCCAGCAGTCTGCTGCGGCGTCCATGTTGAATGCGGGCCGCGGCAATCCCAACTGGATCGCCACGGAACCGCGCGACGCCTTCTTCCTGATGGGCCGGTTCGCCATGAAGGAGGCGCGCCGGGTGCGCGACGAGGGCATCCTGGCGGGCATGCCGGCCAAGAAGGGATGCGCCGACCGGCTGCGCAAGTTCCTGTCCAAGCACAAGAGCGAGGACGGCTACGATTTTCTGGTCGGGGTGCTGGAATACGGCGTCAAGATCAAGGGGTTCGATCCGGACGAGTGGATCCATGAACTGACCGACAGCATCATCGGAGATCACTATCCCGTGCCGCCGCGCGCGCTGGTGCACACCGAGCAGATCATCCACGACTACCTCATCAAGGAAATGTGTGACGGCCGCCCGCCCAAGGGCAAGTTCGACCTCTTCCCGGTGGAAGGCGGCACGGCGGCCATGTGCTACATCTTCGATTCGCTGATGGTGAACGGCCTCTTGAAGCAGGGCGACACGATCGCGCTGTTCCTGCCGACGTTCACGCCCTACATCGAGATCGCGCACCTGGAGCGTTTCCAGTTCAAGATCGTCGGCATCAACGCCAGCAGCCTGCGCGCCGACGGCACGCACGATTGGCACTATCCGGCATCGGAAATCGCCAAGCTGGAGGACCCCAAGATCAAGCTGGCGGTCACGGTGAACCCCAGCAACCCGCCGTCGGTGGCGTTCAGCCCCGCCGAGATGAAGCAGATCGTGCGCATCATCCGCAAGAATCCCGATCTGGTGCTGGTGACCGACGACGTCTACGGAACCTTCGTGCCGAACTTCCGCTCGCTGATGGCGGAGGTGCCGCAGAACACCATCTGCGTGTATTCGTTCTCGAAGAATTTCGGCTGCACCGGCTGGCGCCTGGGCGTCATCGCCACGCACGAGAACAACACGATGGACCGGCGCATCGCCGATCTGCCCGCGTCTTGGAAGAAACGCCTGGACAAGCGCTACGGCGCCATGACGATGGAGCCCGAAAAGCTCAAGTTCATCGACCGCCTGGTCGCCGATAGCCGCGAGGTAGCCCTGAACCACACGGCGGGGCTGTCCCTGCCGCAGCAGGTGCAGATGGGGTTTTTTGCGCTGTCGCACCTGCTGGATCTGAAGGATGCCTACAAGCACCTGACCATGCAGATCGTGCGCAGCCGGCGCGACGCGCTGTGGCGCGGGCTGGGCATCCCGATGCCGCCGGAAGATCCGATGCGCGGCTGGTACTACGTCGAGCTGGACTTCATGGTCTGGGCCAAGATCATGTACGGCGACGCGTTCTGCAAGTACATGATCGACAACTACGAGCCGGTGGACTTCCTGTTCCGCCTGGCCGAGAAGTCTGGCGTGGTGCTGATGGACGGCGGCGGGTTTGGCGGGCCGCCGTGGTCGATCCGCATCTCGCTGGCGAACCTGGACGATGCAGACTACGGCAAGATCGGCAAGTACATGGTCGAATCCGCGACCGAGTACGTCGAAACGTGGAAGGCATCCGAGCTGGTGCGTTCCGGCCCGACGGCGGGCAAGGGCCAGACGGTCAAGGCGTCGGCCGCCAAAAAGCGCGCGGCAACCGGCAAGACCGCCGCCAAGAAAGCCGTGAAGAAGGCGGTTAAGAAGGCGGACACGGCGGCCAAATCGGCCAAGAAGGCGGTCGCGAAGTAGTCAACCTTGAGGCAGGCAACCGCGGCGCCGGCGACCGTGAAGTCGGCGGGGGCGTCGCTGGCTACCGGAAGCTAGGCAACCGCAGGCAACTGCAGAGCAGGTAACCGCAGAGCAGGCAACTGCAGATCAGGTAACGGCAGAGCAGGCAACAACAGGGCGGCGTGGACTCATGACGTGTTCGGTCGGGTTTTTCAATAGCGTTCCCATCGCGGTGCTGTTCGTCACGGTGGGTTTGGGATACCTGATCGGCAAGCTGAAGGTCGGGCCGATTCAGCTGGGCGGCGTGTGCGGCACGCTGATCGTCGCCTTGCTGATCGGCCAGACGGGCTGCCAGATGCGCGGCGACCTGAAGGAGGTCGCGTTTGCCCTGTTCATCTTTGCGATGGGCTATTCGGGCGGCCCGCAGTTCTTCGCGAATCTCAACCGGTCCAGCCTGCGCTACGTCGTCCTGCCGCTGATCGAGGCGGTGCTCGTGCTGACGATCGTGCTGGCGGCCGTGCCGCTGTTCGGGCTGGACGCCGGCACCGCTGCGGGCCTGGCGGCGGGCGCGGCCACCGAATCGGCCGTGGTGGGCACCGCCGCCGAGGCGCTCAAGCACCTGGGGCTGCCGGACGCCGAAGTGCAGCGCATGGAGGCCAACATCGCCACGGCCTACACGCTGACCTATCTGGTGGGCCTCATCAGCATCGTATTCTTCACCAGCCAGGTGGCGCCCGCGCTGCTGCGCATCAACCTGCGTGACGCGTCCAAGGCGCTGGAGGCCAAGCTGGGCGCGGCTCCTGGCGACAACGATGAGGCCAGCCTGCCGACGTTGCCGCGTCTGGTGGGACGCGCCCACGTGGTCAAGGATGTGGATGGCAAGCGGGTGGGCGACGTGGAGGCCGAACTGGGCGGACGCACGGTGATCAGCCGCGTCCTGCGCAACGGCGAGGCCGTCGACGCCACGCCTGACTACGTGCTTGCGACCGGCGACATCGTGGTGGTGCTGGGACTGCGCCGCTTTGCGCTCAGGGCCGGGTCCGTGATCGGTCCGGAGATCCAGCTGCCCGAGGCGCACGCGGACGACCTGCAATTGAGCGAGCTGCAGGTCATCGTAAGCAAGAAGACGGTGAACGGCCACACGGTGGGCGAGCTGGCCCTGCGGCCGAATGCCCGGCGCGCGCGCGGCGTGTTCCTGCAATCCATCTCGCGCTCTGGCCACGTGCTGCCGCTGACGCCCGCGACGGTGGTGCAGTTTGGCGATCTGGTCACGCTGGTGGGCGCCGAGCCCGAGCTTTCCGAAGCAGGTGCGGCACTGGGTTCCGAGCTGCGCCGCAGTGGCGTGACGGACCTGGTCTTTCTGGCGTTCGGCATTCTTGCCGGGCTGATGATTGGCAGTCTGGGGGCGAGACTGTGGGGGATTCCGGTCTCGCTGGGCAGCGGGGGCGGGGCGCTCGTCAGCGGCCTGGTCTGCGGCTGGATCAATGCCAAGCGGCCGTCGATCGGGCACATGCCAGCCCATGCGGTGCAACTGCTCAAGGACCTCGGGCTGGCGATCTTCGTGGCGTGCGTGGGCTTGTCGGCCGGGCCGGACGCGCTGTCGCTGATCCGCGAGCACGGGGCGGTGTTGCCGCTGATCGGCCTGCTGGTGTCGCTGGGACCGGCGTGCCTGTCGCTATGGGTGGGGCACAAGCTGCTGAAGATCGAGGGGCCGCTGCTGGTGGGCGCCATTGCCGGGCAGCATGTCAGCACACCGGCGATCAGCGCCATCCTGACCGCCAGCGGCAGCTCCGTGCCGCTGCTGGGCTACACGGTGACGTACGCCATCGCCAATGTGCTGCTGCCGGTGCTGGGACCGATCATCGTATCGCTGGCGTATCACCTGAGCTGAGGCGGGCGGCGGGCGTGCTGGCGTCAGCTGACAAGACGGCTTCGAATATTGCATAAGGTTATATGACTTGCGTATTTCCTCGCCTAAAGGTTTGATGGAAGAATCGTTTCACACGCGGTAACGTCACACGGCAACCTCCGCCACGAAACGCTAGTCCGCGCTGCGGCCCATGCCGGGCCGCCGGCCGGCCCCTTCAACTGAATCCCGTACAGGAGACACCATGAGTCAACTACGTCTGGGCGACATCGCCCCCGATTTCGAACAGGAATCCTCGGCTGGCAAGATCCGCTTCCACGAGTACCTGGGCAACAGCTGGGGTGTGCTGTTCTCGCATCCGGCCGACTTCACGCCGGTCTGCACGACCGAGCTGGGCTATACCGCCAAGCTGGCCGACGAGTTTGCCAAGCGCAACGTGAAGGTTCTGGCCCTGTCGGTCGATGGCGCCGATTCGCACGCCAAGTGGATCGAAGACATCAACGACACGCAATCGACGACGGTCAATTTCCCGATCATCGCCGACAAGGATCGCAAGGTTTCCGAGCTTTACGACATGATCCACCCGAACGCCAGCACCACGGCCACCGTGCGCTCGGTGTTCATCATCGATCCGAACAAGAAGGTCCGCCTGACCATCACGTATCCCGCCAGCACGGGCCGCAATTTCAATGAAATCCTGCGCGTCATCGATTCGCTGCAACTGACGGACAGCCACAGCGTGGCCACGCCGGTCAACTGGGAAGACGGCGACGACGTCATCATCGTTCCGTCCCTGCAGGACGAAGCGGTGATCAAGGAAAAATTCCCGAAGGGCTACAAGGCCGTGCGTCCGTACCTGCGCATTACGCCGCAACCGAATAAGTAAATTCGAAAAATGGGGGGTTGGCCCCCCGGCTTGAGCGCGGTCCCAGACCGCCCGAACCGCCGCGATCTTCATAGAGGATCGCGGCGGTTTTTCGTTGTCGGGAAGCGTGTTCTATATGCCTCTTGGCGATGAGCAACCAAATAATGATTCGTTCCGTTCAGATCGGCCAGCACGCAAACTTGCCTCCACATTGCAGAACACAGGGAGCAAGGGATGTCTTTCAGGAAAGCCGGTTGGTTGGCCGCCTTGGCCGCAGTGACGGTGTCATTGGCCGCGATTGCGCCGGCGCAGGCGCAGCAGAAGCAGACGCTGCTGAACGTGTCCTACGATCCGACGCGCGAGCTCTATCGCGCGATCGATGACGCCTTCATCAAGCAGTACAAGGACAAGGCGAACGTCGATCTGACGATCCGCCAATCCCACGGCGGTTCCGGCCGCCAGGCGCGCTCGGTGATCGACGGGCTGGAAGCCGACGTCGTGACGCTGGCGCTGGCCTACGACATCGACGCCATCGCGGACCGCGGCCTCTTGCCCGAGAACTGGCAAGCCCGCCTGCCGCAGAACAGCTCGCCGTACACGTCCACCATCGTGTTCCTGGTGCGCAAGGGCAACCCCAAGCAGATCAAGGACTGGGACGACCTGCTCAAGGACGGCGTGCAGGTCATCACGCCCAATCCCAAGACCTCGGGCGGCGCCCGCTGGAACTATCTGGCCGCTTGGGCCTATGCGCTGGAGAAGAATGGCGGCAGCGAGGAGAAGGCGCGCGCCTTCGTCGGCGATCTGCTCAAGCACGTGCCGGTGCTGGATACCGGCGCGCGCGGCGCCACCACGACGTTCGTGGAGCGCGGCGTGGGCGACGTGCTGCTGGCGTGGGAGAACGAGGCTTTCCTGGCGCTCGAAGAACTGGGTCCGGACAAGTTCGACATCGTGGTGCCGTCGCTGTCCATCCTGGCCGAGCCGCCGGTGGCCGTCGTCGACAAGGTCGTGGACAAGAAGGGAACCCGCGCCGCCGCGCAGGCCTATCTGGAGTTCCTGTACACGCCGGCCGCGCAGGAAATCATCGCCAAGAATTACTACCGTCCACTGGACAAGACGGTCGCCGCCAAATACGAGGCCAAGTTCCCCAAGGTCAAGCTCGTCACCATCGACGACAAGATCTTCGGCGGCTGGCGCAAGGCGCAGAAGGATCACTTCAGCGACGGCGGCACCTTCGACCAGATCTACCAGCCGCAGAAGAAATAACTGCATAACGTTCGGACGACGGCCATGACTTCAGCCTCGAACCCGGCGGCAACCGGCGCGCAAGCGCCTTTTGCCGTTCGGCGCAACAGCCCGGGCGTGCTGCCCGGATTCGGCATTTCCATGGGCTACGCGGTGTTGTATCTCAGCGTGCTCGTGCTGATCCCGCTGGCCGCCTTGCCCATCAAGAGCGCGGGGCTGGGATGGCAGGGTTTCTGGGACGCGGTGACCGCGCCGCGCGTGATGGCGTCGTACAAGCTGACCTTCGGCGCGTCGTTCATCGCCGCGCTGGTGAACCTGGTGTTCGGCACGGTCGTCGCCTGGGTGCTGGTGCGCTATCGCTTTCCCGGCAAGAAGATCCTGGATGCGCTCGTCGACCTGCCGTTCGCGCTGCCGACGGCGGTGGCGGGCATCGCGCTGACCGCGCTGTATTCGCAAAAGGGCTGGCTGGGCGGGCCGCTGTCCGAATGGTTCGGGCTGAAGGTGGCGTTCACGCCGCTCGGTATCGTCATCGCGCTCATCTTCATCGGTGTGCCGTTCGTCGTGCGCACGGTGCAGCCGGTGCTGGAAGACGTTGAGCGCGAGATCGAAGAGGCCGCCGCCAGCCTGGGCGCGGACCGGTGGCAGACCTTCCGGCGTGTGCTGCTGCCGACGATCATGCCGGCCTTGATGACAGGCTTTGCGCTGGCGTTCGCGCGCGCGGTGGGCGAGTACGGCTCGGTGGTGTTCATCGCCGGCAACATGCCGATGGTGTCCGAGATTACGCCGCTGCTGATCATTTCCAAACTGGAGCAGTTCGACTACGCCGGCGCGGCCGCCATCGCGACCGTGATGCTGGTGCTGTCGTTCGTGCTGCTCCTCATCATCAACCTGTTGCAGGGCTGGCAGGCGCGCCGCGGCCTGGGGAGGCAGTCATGAGCGCACCGGATCGTCCCGCTCACCTGACCGAGCCGCGCTGGGTGCGCGGCGTGCTGCTGTTCATCGCGCTGGGGTTTCTGGCGCTCTTTCTGCTGGTGCCGCTGGCGGCCGTGTTCGCCGAGGCCTTCAGGAAGGGATGGGCGCTGTATCTGGACGCCATCGTCGAACCCGATGCCCTGGCGGCGATCCGGCTGACGCTGCTGGTCGCGGCCATTGCCTTGCCGGTGAACCTGGTGTTCGGCGTGGCCGCCGCGTGGGCCATCACCAAGTTCCAGTTCCGCGGCAAGCAGTTCCTGATCACGCTGATCGACCTGCCGTTCTCGGTGTCGCCGGTGGTGGCGGGCCTGGTGTTCGTGTTGCTGTTCGGCTCGCAGGGCTGGTTTGGCGAATGGCTGCAGGCGCACGACATCAAGATCGTCTACGCGGTGCCGGGCATCATCCTGGCGACCTTGTTCGTGACCTTTCCGTTCGTCGCGCGCGAACTCATTCCGCTGATGCAGGCGCAGGGCAGCGAGGAAGAGCAGGCCGCGCTGACGCTGGGCGCGAGCGGTTGGCAGATCTTCTGGCGCGTGACGCTGCCGAACATCAAGTGGGGCCTCCTGTACGGCGCAATCCTGTGCAATGCGCGGGCCATGGGCGAGTTCGGCGCGGTGTCGGTGGTGTCGGGCCAGATCCGCGGGCTGACCAACACGATGACGCTGCACGTCGAGATTCTCTACAACGAATATCAGTATTCCGCGGCCTTCGCCGTTGCCTCGCTGCTCGCGCTGCTGGCGCTGGTGTCGTTGGTGGCGAAGAACGTGGTCGAGTGGCGCAACGCTCGCCTTCAGCAGAATGCGGAGCAGCCGGTGGAGTATCCCGGCGCCGCGATGGCTATCAAGCCGGCGGTCGCCTGACGCGACCGCCCGGGCAAGGAGACAGGCATGAGTATCGAAGTACGCAATCTATCCAAGCGGTTCGGTCAGTTCCGCGCGCTGAACGATGTGTCGCTGCACATCGAGACCGGCGAACTGGTGGCGCTGCTGGGGCCGTCGGGCTGCGGCAAGACGACGCTGCTGCGCATCATCGCCGGGCTGGAATCTGCCGATTCCGGCAGCGTGCTGTTCGCGGGGGAGGACGCCACGGCGGTGGACGTGCGCCAGCGTCAGGTCGGTTTTGTGTTTCAGCACTACGCGCTGTTCAAGCACATGACGGTGTTCGAAAACGTGGCGTTCGGGCTGCGCGTCAAGCATCGGTCGCAGCGCCCGTCCGAAGACCAGATCAAACGCAAGGTCCACGACCTGCTGGGCCTCGTGCAACTGGACTGGCTGGCCGACCGCTACCCGGCGCAGTTGTCGGGCGGACAGCGCCAGCGCATCGCCCTGGCGCGCGCGCTGGCCGTGGAACCGCGCGTGCTGCTGCTGGACGAGCCCTTC
>DMTA01000108.1 GCA_003454835.1 Achromobacter sp.
GCGCGGGCCCAGGCGGGCAGGGCCGCCAGCGACAGGCCGGCTTGCAGGAGGTGGCGGCGGCTGGGCAAGGCGGACTCCTGCGGCGGGCGGTCAGATGGCGATGGGCTTGGCGGTGATGCGGTAGCTGAAGCTGTCGGGATCGAGGCTGTCCAGGCGGCCGGCGGCGGTTTCGCCGTTGGGATACATGAGGAACGGGATGGGGCCGTGCGCGGTGCCGGGCAGGACCACGTCGTGGCCGTGGTTGTAGGCGACCCAATTCATTTCCCATGCGCCGAACAGCATGACGCGTGCGGCGCGGACCTTGGCGTCGGTAAGTGGGAGTTCACCGGGCGGTTCCTCGAGCATGACCTTGCGCACGTCGGCCGGGTCGACGGGGATCCAGCCGTAGCCGGCGGCGTAGAACTCGGCGCGGCAGTGCTGGGCGCGGGTGACGTCGCCGGCCTTGCCGAGGCTCTTGTAGCCAAGTTGCGAGTTGTCCACGCGCAGGCCGTAGGCGTCGCGCGCGGGGATGCCGGCGGCGCGGGCCAGCGCGACGAAGAGCGCGTTGATGTCGGCGCATTTGCCGTTCAGGTCGTTGGCCGTGAGCATGTAGCGCACGTCGCCGGTGCCGCAGCCGCGTGTGGACGCAGTGCGGCAGGTGTTTTCGACCACCCAGTCGTAGATGGCGCGGGCGCGCGCCAGGTCGCCCTGATGGCCTTGGGTGATGCGGTCGGCGGTGGTCTTGACGATGCCGTCAGTGGGCAGCAGGGCGGTCGGTTGCAGGAATTCTTGCAGCGCGGCCGCGTTCTCGCGTGCGGCGTCGGCGGGGGGCGGCTGGGTCAGGTCGACGCGGCGGTTGCGGGTCTGGAAGCGGCTGGTCAGCGTGACGGTGCGGGGCGACTGCGCATCGGGCCATTGGACGGCGAGCATCTGGACGTCGTAGCCGGGCGCACGAGTCAGCGTGGCGACGCCGCCGCCGCTGGCCTGCCAGGTGTTCTGCACGCCGCGCTGATAGGACGTGTCGGTCGCATAGGGCACGGGCAGCCAGATTCGGGTATGGGCGGCGGGGTCCGTGATGCTGACGGCGGTGGTCAGTTCGTAGGTGCGCCACGCGGTGGCGACCGGGGTCTGCTGGGCGCGCGCGGCGAGCGGCAGCACGGCAGTGGTGGCGCACGCAGCGCCCGAGAAACGGAGAAAGTGTCGGCGGTCCATAAAGCCCCCACGCACGGTGAAGATTGGCTGTCGGTGCGCCCGTGGCCGGGCGGCCGTCCGTTGCTGCATGCGATCGATCATAGGGCCAATCGCGGGGGCGGTGCTATCCTTTTTCGATTGTTTCCACGGAGATAGAGATGACCCAGGATGTTGCGTCCACGAGCGCGCCGCGCTTGACTTCGCTATCGCACGGCGGCGGCTGCGGCTGCAAGATTGCGCCGGGTGTGCTGTCGGCGCTGCTGGCGCGGTTTGGCCCCGCCGCCAGCTATCCCAACCTGCTGGTGGGCACGGAAACCGCGGACGATGCGGCGGTGTACCGGCTGAACGACGAGCAGGCGCTCATCGCCACGACCGACTTCTTCATGCCCATCGTGGACGATCCCTTCGACTTCGGCCGCATCGCCGCAACGAACGCGCTGTCGGATGTGTACGCGATGGGCGGCACGCCGATCATGGCGCTGGCGATCGTCGGCATGCCGATCAACGTACTTCCGCACAGCGTGATCGCCGAGATCCTGAAGGGCGGCGAATCGGTCTGTGCCGACGCGGGCATCCCGGTGGCGGGCGGCCACAGCATTGATTCGGTCGAACCCATCTATGGCTTGGCCGCGATGGGACTGGTGCATCCGGACCGCATCAAGCGCAACGCGGACGCGCGCGCCGGCGACGTGCTGATCCTGGGCAAGGGGCTGGGTGTGGGCATCCTGTCCGCGGCGCTGAAAAAGAACCTGCTGGACGTGGACGGTTATCGTGTGATGATCGACACGACCACGCGCCTGAATCGTCCCGGCCCCGCGCTGGCCGCGCTGGACGGCGTACACGCGATCACGGATGTGACGGGCTTTGGCCTGTTGGGCCATGCGCTGGAGATGGCGCGCGGCGCCAAGCTGACGGCTCGTGTGCGTCTGGATGCGTTGCCATGGCTGCCGGGCGTGCAAGGGTTTGCCGCCGATGGCGTGATCACGGGCGCGTCCGGCCGGAACTGGACGTCGTACGGAGAATCGGTGCGTCTGGGTGCAGGGGTGTCAGACACCCAGCGTGCATTGCTGACGGATCCGCAAACCTCGGGTGGCCTGCTGGTGGCGTGCGCACCGGAAGCCGCCGATGCGGTGCTCGATATCTTCCACGGACAGGGCTTCGGCCAGGCGGCCGTGATCGGCGAGATGGCTGCGGGTCCGGCGCAAGTCGTGGTGGACTGATCGGCAGGCAGCACCCGAGCGGTCTGATGGCCGCCAGCCTGGCAAGAGGGGCATGGTCGGCAGCCGCGCCACCCGCCTTCGCCCCTGCGCACGCTCGTCGCACAGTTGGCCGCGGCGACGTGCGCTCAACCCGTCAGATCCCGCGCCGTCGCCGCTGCCTGATCCACCAGCCACTGCGTGACGACGTCGGCATCCGGCGTGCTGCGCCGCGCGTTGCGCACCAGCCAGTAGGCGTGTTCGGTGGCGCTGG
>DMTA01000137.1 GCA_003454835.1 Achromobacter sp.
ATGCGGTCCGGGTTCGCCGGCCACCGGCACCGTCTCCGACCCGGCTTGCAGCGCGCCGTCCGCCGCCACGGGCAGCACCGCCAGCGCGCCGGTCAGATGGTTGGACACCATCAGATAGCGGGCCGAAGGCCCCAGCGCCAGATGGACGGGATTGCGGCCCTGGCAGTCCTGCGTGTGCCAGGGCGTCAGCGTGCCGTCGCGCGGATCGCGGCGCAGCGCGCTGACCTCGCTGCTGTCGCCGTGCACGGTGTACAGGATCGGCAGCGACGGATGCGGCAGCAGATACGACGGATTGTGCAGGCCACCCACGACCTGCTTGAGCGTCAGCGTTCCCGTCTCCGGCGCGTAGTCGAACACACTGATGCCCTCGCCGCGGGCATTGCGTTCCCGGGTGGTCCGGGAACCGATATAGACATGCATGGCACGAGCCTCTTTTCAGCCAATTGAAAACGGCCGCGCCACGCGCGGCCCTACGAAGTCAGGATGCCGCTGATGCGGGCCAGGTTGTCGAGCGTGCTGCGCAGATGGGCGGATAGTGCGTCGGCCGCTTCGTCGTTGCGTTCGCGTTCCAGCAGGTCCAGGATGGCCAGGTGCTGGTCGCAATGCTGCTGGTAGCGGCTGCGGTCCTGCATCGAGCGGTAGGACAGCAGGCGGCGCACACGGTTGACGCGCTTGATTGTGTCGATGAAGAACGGATTGCCGGACGCTTCCACCAGCGATTCATGAAAGCGCACGCCGCGATCGTGGAGCTGGTCCGCGGTGTCGGTGGCGATGCCGCCGTCCAGCAGGTGCATTTCCGCGGCGCGGCAGCGCGCCAGCACGGATTTTTCGATGCGAAAGCCGGGTTCGCGCAGCGCCGCCGGCTCCAGCGCCAGCCGCAGCCGGTAGGACTGCAGCAGGCTGTCGGGCGTCGTCATCATGGACGAGAACTCCCAGCCGTAGCCGGGCCGGCGCTGCGCCCAACCCTCTTGCGAAATGCGGCCCAGCAGCGCCTGCGTCTGCGCCAGTTCGCCTTCGGCAGAAGCCAGCGCGGTCTGGAAGGGGCGCGGATCGATCTCGGCAAGCAACTGGCCTTGCGCCACGGCCTGGCCTTCGGTGTAGTGCAGTTTGATCAGTTCGCCATCGACCTGGCTTCGCACGGTCACCTGCGCCAGCGGCGTGATGGTGCCTAGCGCGTGCAAGTCGCGCTGCAATGGGCCGGTTCGCGCGGCAGCGACGCTCACCGCGACGGGAAGCTTCCCATAGTTTGGGGGAGGAGGAGCGGCCGGGCCTTTATTGCCCGCCAGCCAGACCGCCACACCGATCAGCAGGGCCAGCGCCAAGGCGGCCGCGATCAGGATCAGGCGTTTGCGTGAGGGGGTGGGGCCCGCTAGGAAGCGCAGGGACATCAGGGCTGCCAGGCAAGGGGATAGCGGACAGCCGAGATTCTATATTAATAATAATGATTAGCGTTATTTACTCTGATTTTCAAGAAGGGTTTGCGCGTATCGTTTAGAGTGGCGGCTGTTTTCAATACCCCGGTTTGCAAGAGGAGTGGGTCATGAGCGAAGAATTCGAAAATCAGCGTGAACGATGTGAACGCCTGCAGGAACGGCTGGCGTCCGAACGGGCCCGCCTGGCGCAGTGGCAGTCGATCGAAGCCGATTACCAGCGCAAATACACTGAGACGCTGCGGCCGCTCGAAGAAAAGCTCAACCAGCTTCGTTACAAGCTGGTGCTGTGCTTTGACCATGCTTACAAGGAAATGGGCCTGTCCAAGGCCGAGCGCGAATTCGTTTCCGAACTGGTCACGGAATTCTCGGAAGAACTGCTGGTGCTGGCAACCAAGAGCGAGCTGCCTGCCGGCTGCGACACCGCGCGCCTCAAGACGCTCTACAAGAAGCATCGGGGGGCTGACTATGACGCCAACCTGGCCGAACTGACGGAAAGCGCGGGCCAAGAGCTGGCCGACGCGCTGGATCTGGACGTTGCCGACCTGGCCTCGATGTCGCCCATGCAGTTGCTGCAGATCATTCAGGACCAGTACGACGACGAGGACGCGGAAGAACTGCTGGAATACGCGCGTGTGGTCAAGCTTCCGGCCGTGACCAATAACGTCGCGTGGCAAGCCTTGCAAGAAGCCGAACGGGAACGCCAGGCCCAGTCCGCCCAGGATCCCGCCCTGCGTACCGAGGTGCAGGCCGCGGCCGACATCCCGGACGATCGGCTGCAAGAGACCAACGCGGCGCTCACTGCCCAGCTCGACGACGTGCTGAGCCAGCTTCAGTTCGCCGAGGAAGGCTTCAAGCTGCGCTACGAACTGGATCCGTTCGCCACGTTCGAACCGGATGCGGTGATGGGCGAACTGGACGACGATCTCAAGGATATCCAGGAATACATCCAGGAACTGGAGCACGAGGTCATGCAGTTCTCGGATGAATCCCTGCTCAAGGCGTGGCTCAAGGCAATGCGCCGCGAAGTCGCCGCGATGGAGCGGCGCGAAGATCGGTCATGATGCGTCGGTCATGACGTAGCGGTCCTGACGCAGCGGTCATGACGCCTCTCAGCCCTTAGGCCGCGATACCGGCATCACCCGCATGACCGGCGCGGCCTGCTTGGCCGCCGCATCCGCGCGCGGCCGGATCATCATCGGGAAGAACCGCCACAGGTACAGCCCCAGCGCCAACGCCCACGCCGTGGCCGACGCATGCAGCAGGCCCAGCGTGGCGGCCGTGGGCAACAGCGCCGCCAGCCGCAGCAACGCCGCCAGGATCATCAGCGTGTAGCTCACGACCATGCTGCGGTCCGTGCGCAGCGGCCGGCCAAGGTGGCCCAGCGCGGTGCGCGTCACCATGCCCAGGATCAGCACCGAAAACCCCGCCACGCCGATGACGTGGGCCGGCCATGCCTGCCGGACGACGAAACCCGACAATTGCGCCGCGCCCACCAGCAGCCCGATGCCCAGGCCCAGATAGCCGGCATAGAGAATCCAGAGAAGCGGCACGCGCCGCACGGCCCACGGTTTCCAGGTCACCCACTGCACCAGCGCGATCAGACCGCTGGCCGCCAGCGCCGCCGCGGCGACCTGCTGCACCCCCGCCAGCAGGCAGGCGATGGCAATGACGCCAAACCCAAGCTGCCAATGGCCGCTCTTGGTATGCGCAGGGATGTCCAGGCCAGCGACGGCGCGCTTGGCGAAGAAGGGCATGACCCGCCGTGCGATCAGCAGGGTCAGCACGGCCATCGACAGCAGGCCGGCATTGAAAAAGCGCATCAACGTGACGTAATCGCCTTGGACGGTTGCCCACAGATACAGCCCGTTGGTTGCGCCCAGCGCCAGCAGCAGGAGCGGAACGCCGTAGTTGCGCTGGTTGCGGGTGACGGCGACGGCGCGTCCCAGCGCCCCGGCCGCCCACAGAAAGAAGAGCAGGTCGGCGGCCGCCGCAATGGCAAATGCCGGGCGACCCGGCACCAGATAGCCCACCCGCGCCACGACCCATAACCCGCACAGGGCCGCCAGGGGGTTGCCGCGCAGCGGGTTCTTGCCCGTCCAGTTGGCGCCCGCCGTCAGCAGAAAACCGACGGCGATGGTGGCGACGAAGCCCCACAGCATTTCGTGCGCATGCCAGAACATGCCGTTCAGCACGCCCGTCAGGCGGGCCGGCGCGTGCACCCAAAGCAGCACGGAGAACAGGGCCCAGAAACAGCCCGCCAAGTACAGCGGGCGAAATCCCATTTCGGTGAAAGCGCGCCATTCGGGCGGTGCCGGGCGCGGCTTTTGTGCGGGTTCTTCAATGGAAAGCAGGGTGCTCATGATGTGGCCAGTGCGGGCAGGGTGTGCCGCGTGCGGGTTTGAACGTGTATTTGAAATACATATTAACTCCACGGGTATCCCGGCGCGATCTGCCTGCTTGATCCAGCGCAAGTCTGTCCGGAACACCTGCATGACTAGGCACTTCGGAAATGGCCCTTTGGTCGGCTGGGGAATGGTGAGCGAAGGGTGGCCTCCTTAGGCTACCCACATACGCATTTGTCAGCAAAAAAGCGAGACCAACCATGGCAGCACATCAATCCTCGGCCGGCGCGCCGATGCGGGTCCTGATATCCAGTACGTTTGCCTTCACCATCTGTTTCGCGGTGTGGATGATCTTCGCCGTGCTGGGTATCCCCATAAAGACCCAGCTCGGCCTGTCTGAAACGCAATTCGGCCTGCTGGCCGCCATGCCGGTCCTCACCGGCTCCCTCGTGCGGGTGCCGCTGGGCATCTGGACCGACCGCTACGGCGGCCGGCCCGTGTTCTTCGTGCTGATGCTGCTGGCGGTGGTGCCGATCTGGCTGCTGTCGTACGCCACGGAATACTGGCAGTTCCTGGTGCTGGCGCTGTTTGTGGGCCTGACCGGCGGCTCGTTTTCGGTGGGCACGCCCTACGTGGCCCGCTGGTTCCCGCGCAACAAGCAGGGTCTGGCCATGGGCATATTCGGCGCCGGCAATTCCGGTTCGGCCATCACCAAGTTCGTGGCGCCCGCGCTGATCGCGGCCGCGGCCGGGTCCTGGGTCATCGTGCCGCAGGTGTACGCCGTGGCGCTGCTGGTCACCGCGATCCTGTTCTGGATGTTCTCGTCTTCCGATCCCTCGCATCGCGTTGCGGGCGGCGCATCGTTGTCGGCGCAGTTCGCCATGCTGAAGGACCCGCGCGTCTGGCGCTATTGCCAGTACTACTCGGTCGTGTTCGGCGGCTATGTGGCCCTGGCGCTCTGGATGACCAAGTACTACATCGGCGAATACGGCTTCGACATGAAGCTTGCCGCGCTCTTGGCCGCATGCTTCTCGCTGCCTGGCGGCGTGCTGCGTGCAGTGGGCGGCTGGATCTCCGACCGCTACGGCGCCTACAAGACCACGTGGTGGGTGATGTGGGTGTGCTGGGTCGCGTTCTTCCTGCTGAGCTACCCGCAAACCGAATTCACCGTCATGACCGCCGCCGGCCCGCGCTCCTTCGGCATCGCGCTGGGTCCGGTCACCTTCACCATCCTGCTGTTCATCGTCGGCATCGCCATGGCGGTCGGCAAGGCCTCCGTCTTCAAGTTCATTTCCGATGAATTCAGCGACAACATCGGCGCCGTGTCCGGCATCGTCGGGCTGGCCGGCGGCCTGGGCGGCTTCATTCTTCCCATCATGTTCGGCGTCCTGCTCGACCTGACCGGCATCCGCTCCAGCGCCTTCATGCTGCTGTACGGCACGGTCTGCGTCTCGCTCATCTTCATGCACTTCAGTTTCCGGCCCGAAAGCGCGGCCATTGCTCGGCAACAAGCCGCCTGACCCACCCACCATCCTGAGAGAACCTCATGTCCACTCAAGTCCTTGCGCGCTGGGAGCCGGATAATCCCGGCTTCTGGAAACAGACCGGCGCGCGCGTCGCCAACCGCAATCTGTGGATCTCGATCCCGGCGCTGATGCTGGCGTTCAGCATCTGGATGCTGTGGAGCGTGGTCGTGGTCAACCTGGACCGCGCCGGCTTCATGCTGTCCAAGAACCAGCTGTTCTGGCTGACGGCGCTGCCCGCGCTGTCGGGCGCCACGTTGCGCATCTTCTACTCGTTCCTCGTGCCTGTCTTCGGCGGGCGCAAGTGGACCGCCATCTCCACCGCTTCGCTGCTGATTCCGGCGCTGGGCATGGGCTTCGCGCTGCGCGACCCCACAACCTCTTTCCCCACGCTCTTGATCCTGGCGCTGCTGTGCGGCCTGGGCGGCGGCAACTTCAGCTCCAGCATGGCCAACATCAGCTTCTTCTTTCCCAAGGAAAAGAAGGGTCTGGCCACGGGCCTGAACGCCGGCATCGGCAACCTGGGCGTGTCGCTGGTGCAGTTCGTCGTGCCGGTCGTCATCACGATGGGCGTCTTCGGCGTCGCTGGCGGCGAACCCCAGGTCATCAACGCCAATGGCACGCAGCAGAACCTGTGGCTGCAGAACGCCGGCTTCATCTGGGTGATCCCCATCGCGCTGGCGTCCATCGCCGCGTGGTTCGGCATGAACGACATCGCCGACGCGCGCGCCTCGTTCGCCGATCAGGCCGTCATCTTCAAGCGTAAGCACAACTGGCTGATGTGCTGGCTGTACNNGTGGGCGGCTGGATCTCCGACAAGCTGGGCGGCGCCCGGGTCACGCTCTTCACCTTCGCGGCCATGATCGCCGCCGTGGCCGGCGTCGTTGCGTTCTTGCCCGGTGAGGGTCAGCTGGGCGACTTCAACGGCTTTTTGGCCATGTTCATCGTGCTCTTCGCGCTGACCGGCCTGGGCAACGGTTCCACGTTTCGCATGATTCCGGTGATCTTCCTGCGCGAACGTACGCAGGCAGCGCAGGGCAAGGGCCCGGCCGCGCAAAAGCAGGCCATGTCGGAAGCGGCCAAGGAATCGGCCGCTGTCCTGGGCTTTTCCGGCGCCATCGGGGCCTATGGCGGCTTTTTCATCCCGCGCAGCTTCGGCACGTCGCTCGAAATGACGGGCAGCGTGCAGACCGCGCTGTATTGCTTCATCGGCTTCTATGCCACCTGCATGCTGATCACGTGGTGGTACTACGCGCGCCGCAACGCGCCGGTTCCCTGCTAAGGAACGTCCGCCGGGGCCCGGCCGCGCACGCGTT
>DMTA01000070.1:0-12169 GCA_003454835.1 Achromobacter sp.
CGCCCAGGCCACCACGCTGGCCGCCAACGGCCGCGCCGTGGCTGACCTGTCCGGCGGCAAGTTCGGCTTCCTGACCTCGGGCGGCAACACGGTCGGCGGTTACCTCGCCGGCGCCATCCCGGGCAAGGGCGGCAAGACCGCCGCGGCCATGCTCGCCGAACCGCTCAAAGCCTACATCGTCCTGCATGCCGAACCGCTGCTCGACGCAGACAACGGCCAGCAAGCCATCGCCGCGCTGCGCGGTGCGCAGTTCGCCGTTGCGCTCACGCCTTACCGTTCGGCCGCTGCCGAATGGGCCGACGTGATGCTGCCGGTGTCGCCTTTCACGGAAACCTCGGGCACGTTCGTCAATGCCCAAGGCCTGGCGCAAAGCTTCAAGGGCACGGTCACGCCGTTCGGCCAGACCCGTCCGGGCTGGAAGGTCCTGCGCGTGCTGGGCAACGTCCTGCATCTGGCCGGCTTCGACGACGAGACCTCCGAGTCCGTGCGCGACGCCGTGCTGGCCAGCGGCATCGAAGGCCGCCTGTCCAACGACGTCAAGGCCCCGCTGGGTCTGGGCCAAGCTCTGACCGGCCTGGAACGTGTTGCCGATGTGCCGATCTACCGCACGGACGCCATGGTGCGCCGTTCGGAACCGCTGCAGGCCGCGCCGGCTTCGAAGAAGCCCGCCGCCGCCATGAACGGCCGCACCCTCACCAGCCTGGGCCTGACGGCCGGGGTCAAGGTGCGCGTGTCGGCCGGGCAGGGCGCCGTCGAACTGGAAACCGTGCAGGATGATGCCGTGGCCGATCGCGCCGTGCGCATTTCCGCCGCCTTCGAAACTACCGCTGCCCTGGGTGGCGCATTTGGTCAAATCAGCGTGGAGCGTGCCTGATGGAATGGCTCAATGTTCTTGAAAGCCACGGTCAGGCGTTGCTGGGTCCGACGGTCTGGATGGTCGTCTGGACCCTCGTCAAGATCGTCATCATTGCGGTGCCCATCATCCTGTGCGTGGCCTACCTGACGTACTGGGAACGCAAGATGATCGGCGCCATGCACGTGCGCATGGGCCCGAACCGCGTCGGTTTCAAGGGGCTGCTGCAGCCGTTTGCCGACGTGTTCAAGCTGCTGACCAAGGAAGTCGTGGTCCCCAGCCAGGCCAACAAGGTGCTGTTCATCGTGGCCCCCGTGGTCACGCTGATGCCCGCGCTGGCCGCCTGGGCGGTGGTGCCGTTCGGTCCCGATGTCGTGCTGGCCAACGTCAACGCCGGCCTGCTGTACATCATGGCCATCACGTCCATCGGCGTGTACGGCGTGATCGTCGCCGGCTGGGCTTCCAACTCCAAGTACGCGTTCCTGGGCGCGCTGCGCGCCTCGGCCCAGATGCTGTCGTATGAACTGGCCATCGGCTTCGTGCTGGTGACGGTGCTGCTGGTGTCAGGCAGCCTGAACATGTCCGAGATCGTCCACGTGCAGAACCGCGGCTGGTTTGCCGAGAAGGGCCTGACGTTCATGTCCTGGAACTGGCTGCCGCTGTTGCCGCTGTTCGTGATCTACGTCATCTCGGCCGTTGCCGAAACCAACCGTCACCCGTTCGACGTGGTGGAAGGCGAATCCGAAATCGTGGCCGGCCACATGGTCGAATACTCGGGCATGGCATTCGCGCTGTTCTTCCTGGGCGAATACGCCAACATGATCCTGCTGTCGTGCATGGCATCGATCATGTTCCTGGGCGGCTGGGCTTCCCCGATCGATATCGCGCCGCTGACCTGGATTCCGGGTTGGATCTGGCTGGGTCTCAAGACGTTCTTCGTGGTCTCGTTGTTCGTGTGGTTCCGGGCCTCGTTCCCGCGCTACCGCTATGACCAGATCATGCGTTTGGGTTGGAAAATCTTCATCCCGCTGACCGGCGTCTGGCTGGTCGTGGTGGCGATCTGGATGCAGACGCCCTGGAACATTTGGCGCTAAGCGCCAAGCAGAGGCAGGATATGGAAGCGATCAAGGATTTCTTCGGCAGCCTGATGCTGACCGAGTTGCTCAAGGGCATGCGCCTCACGGGCAAGTATTTTTTCAAGCGCAAGGTCACCTTGCGCTACCCCCAGGAGAAGACCCCTGCGTCGCCGCGTTTCCGCGGCCTGCACGCCCTGCGCCGCTACCCCAACGGGGAAGAGCGCTGCATCGCGTGCAAGCTGTGCGAAGCCGTGTGCCCGGCGCTGGCGATCACGATCGAATCGGACCAGCGCGACGACGGCACCCGCCGCACGACGCGCTACGACATCGATCTGACCAAATGCATTTTCTGCGGCTTCTGTGAGGAAAGCTGCCCCGTGGACTCCATCGTGGAAACGCACATCCACGAATACCACGGCGAAAAGCGCGGCGACCTGTATTTCACCAAAGACATGCTGCTCGCCGTGGGCGACCGCTACGAAGCCGACATCGCCCGCCGCCGGGCCGAAGACGCGCCTTACCGCTGAAGCCCAGGGTCTGATCCATGACTTTTACCACTGTCCTTTTCTACATACTGGCCGCCGTGCTGGTGATCGCGGCGTTCCGCGTGATCACCGCGCGTAGCGCGGTCACCGCCGTTCTGCACCTGATCCTGGCGTTCGCCAACGCGGCCATGCTCTGGATGCTGCTGGGCGCCGAATTCCTGGCGCTGCTGCTGGTGCTGGTGTACGTGGGCGCCGTGATGGTGCTCTTCCTGTTCGTCGTGATGATGCTCGACATCCGCATGGACACTCTGCGCCAGGGCATGAAGACCTACCTGCCGCTCGGCCTGGTCATCGGCGTGGTGCTCGTGCTGGAAGTGTCCTTCGTGCTGGGTACCATCTGGTACGGCGCCGGTCCGCAGGCGCAGTTGCCCGCCGACTACAACAACGCCCGTGCGCTCGGCGAAGCGATGTACACGCAGTACATCTACGCCGTTGAAGTCGGCGCCGCGCTGCTGCTGGTCGGTATGGTGGCCGCGATTGCGCTGACCCTGCGCCGCCGCCGCGACGTGAAGTACAACGACCCGGTCGCCGCTGTCCGCGTGCGTTCGAAGGACCGCTTCCGCATGGTGAGCATGCCCGCCCAGAGCGAGCGTGCCCAGGCCAAGCGTGATGCCTCGAACGGCGCCGCGCCCCAAGGAGAAAAACAATGACGCTGACGCTGGCCCACTATCTGATCCTTGGCGCGATCCTGTTCGCGATCGGGATCTTCGGCATCTTCCTGAACCGCCGCAACCTGATCATTCTCCTGATGTCCATCGAGCTCGTGCTCCTGGCCGTCAACATGAACTTCGTGGCGTTCTCCAGCTGGTTCGGCGACACCGCCGGCCAGGTGTTCGTGTTCTTCATCCTGACCGTGGCCGCCGCCGAAGCGGCGATCGGCCTGGCCATTTTGGTGCTGCTGTTCCGCAACCTGAACACGATCAACGTTGACGAACTCGATCGCCTGAAGGGCTGACGGGGTATTGGAAGAAAATGTCTAGCTCACCCAATCTCTACCTGCTCATCGCGCTGGCGCCGCTGGCCGGAGCAATTCTCGCGGGCCTCTTCGGCACCGGGTTCCTCGGCCGGCCCATCGGCCGCCGCGCCTCGCACGTCATCACCATCCTGGGCGTGCTCATCTCCGCCATCGGTTCGGTGGTCGTGCTGGGCGACGTGCTGAACGGCCTGCGTTTCGACGGCGCGGTCTACACCTGGAGCCTCATCGGCCAGACCAAGCTGGAAATCGGCTTCCTGATCGATCCGCTGTCGGCCATGATGATGGTCGTGGTGACCTCCGTGTCGCTGATGGTGCACATCTACACCATCGGCTACATGGCTGACGATCCCGGCTATCAGCGCTTCTTCTCGTACATCTCGCTGTTCACGTTCTCCATGCTGATGCTGGTGATGTCGAACAACATGGTGCAGCTGTTCTTCGGCTGGGAAGCGGTGGGTCTGGTGTCCTACCTGCTGATCGGTTTCTGGTACACCCGTCCGACGGCGATCTTCGCCAACATGAAGGCGTTCCTGATCAACCGCGTCGGCGACTTCGGCTTCGTGCTGGGCATCGGCCTCTTGTTCGCCTACGCCGGCACCATGCACTACGGCGAAGTCTTCGCGCAGGCCGACAAGCTGGCCGGCATGACGCTGCCCGGTTCCGACTGGATGCTGCTGACGGTCGCGTGTATTTGCCTCTTCATCGGCGCCATGGGCAAATCGGCCCAGGTTCCGCTGCACGCCTGGCTGCCCGACTCGATGGAAGGCCCCACCCCGATCTCCGCGCTGATCCACGCCGCCACCATGGTGACGGCCGGCATCTTCATGGTCGCGCGTTTCTCGCCGCTGTTCGAACTGTCGGATACCGCGCTGTCGTTCATCATCGTGATCGGCGCCATCGGCGCGCTGTTCCTGGGCATCCTGGGCATCATCCAGAACGACATCAAGCGCGTCGTCGCGTACTCCACGCTGTCGCAGCTGGGCTACATGACCGTGGCGCTGGGTGCGTCGGCCTACTCGGTCGCGATCTTCCACCTGATGACCCACGCATTCTTCAAGGCGCTGCTGTTCCTGGGCGCGGGTTCGGTCATCATCGGCATGCACCACGACCAGGACATCCGCAACATGGGCGGCCTGCGCAAGTACATGCCCATCACCTGGATCACCTTCCTGCTGGGCACGCTGGCGCTGGTCGGCACGCCGTTCTTCTCGGGTTTCTACTCGAAGGAAAACATCATCGAAGCCGCCGGCCAGGCCAACGTCTGGGGCGCGAGCTTTGCTTACTATGCCGTTCTGATCGGCGTGTTCGTCACCTCGCTGTACTCGTTCCGCGTGTACTTCCTGGTCTTCCACGGCAAGGAACGCTTCGACACCAGCGACCACGGCCACGGCCATGACGCGCACGGCCACGGTCATGACGACCATGGTCACGACGACCACGGTCACGGCCACCACGGCGGCAAGCCGCACGAGTCGCCCTGGGTGGTCACGCTGCCGCTGATCCTGCTGGCGATTCCGTCGGTGTTCATCGGCGCCTGGGCGGTCGATCCCATGCTGTTCGGCAAGTTCTTCGACGGCGTCATCAAGGTTCTGCCGCAGCAGCATCCCGCGATGCACGTGCTGAGCGAGGAATGGCACGGCTGGGTCGCCTACGGCCTGCACGCCTTCCAGACCCTGCCGTTCTGGCTGGTCGTGGCTGGCTTTGTCATCTCGTGGTACTGCTACCTGATCAATCCGAAGGTTCCCGCCGCTATCAAGTCCAGCCTGTCGGGCGTGAACAAGATCCTCGAGAACAAGTACTACGTCGACTGGTTCAACGAGCAGGTCATCGCGCGCGGTTTGCGCTGCCTGGGCCGCGGCCTGTGGCAGACCGGTGATCGCGGCATCATCGATGGCATCCTGATCAACGGCAGCGCCCGTGTCGTGGGCTGGGTGGCAGCCATCAGCCGCCACCTGCAGTCCGGCTTCATCTATCACTACGCGTTCGCAATGATCATCGGCGTCATGGCGCTGGTGACTTTCTTTGTGCTGATTCCCCAATGATGGCAAGCGAGATGGCATCCAACACTTTTCCCTGGCTCACGCTTGCGATCTTTGTCCCGATCGTATTCGGCCTGCTGGTGCTGGCGGTGGGCCGTGACGATCGTCCCGGCCTGACGCGCGGCCTGTCGCTCGTCGGCTCGATTGCCGGCTTCCTGGTCACGATTCCGCTGTACACCGGTTTTGACTCCTCCACGGCCGCCATGCAGTTCGTGGAAAAAGCCTCCTGGATCGAGGCCTTCAACGTCAATTACCACCTGGGCATCGACGGCATCTCGATGTGGTTCGTGCTCCTGACCGCGTTCATCACCATCATCGTGGTGCTGGCCGGCTGGGAAGTCATCACCAGCCGCGTCGCGCAATACATGGCCGCCTTCCTGATCCTGTCGGGTCTGATGGTGGGCGTGTTCTGCGCGCTGGACGGCATGCTGTTCTACGTGTTCTTCGAAGCCACGCTGATCCCGATGTACATCATCATCGGCGTGTGGGGCGGCGGAAATCGCGTGTACGCGGCGTTCAAGTTCTTCCTGTACACCCTGATGGGTTCGCTGCTTACGCTGATCGCGTTCGTCTACCTCTGGAACGTCTCGGGCGGTTCGTTCGACATCCTGACGTGGCAGCAGACCAAGCTGGGCTACACGCCGCAGATCCTGATCTTCGTGGCGCTGCTGGCTGCCTTTGCCGTCAAGGTGCCGATGTGGCCGGTCCACACCTGGTTGCCGGACGCCCACGTGGAAGCGCCCACGGGCGGCTCCATCGTGCTGGCCGCGATCATGCTGAAGCTGGGCGCCTACGGTTTCCTGCGCTTCTCGCTGCCGATCGCGCCTGACGCCTCGCACAGCCTGGCCGGCATGATGATCACGCTGTCGCTGATCGCCGTGATCTACATCGGCCTGGTTGCGATCGTCCAGGAAGACATGAAGAAGCTGGTGGCCTATTCGTCGGTCGCCCACATGGGCTTCGTCACGCTGGGCTTCTTCATCTTCAACACGGCTGGCGTCGAAGGCGCCATCGTGCAGATGATCTCGCACGGCTTTGTGTCGGGCGCCATGTTCATGTGTATTGGCGTGCTCTATGACCGCATGCACTCGCGCCGCATCGCCGACTACGGCGGCGTGGTCAACGTGATGCCGCGTTTTGCCACGTTCTTCATCCTGTTCTCGATGGCCAACAGCGGCCTGCCGGCCACCAGCGGCTTCGTCGGTGAATTCATGGTCATCATGGGCGCGGTCGAGCACAACTTCTGGATCGGCCTGCTGGCAGCCACCGCCCTGATCCTGGGCGCGGCGTATTCGCTGTGGATGGTCAAGCGCGTCGTCCTGGGCGACGTCGCCAACGACCACGTGCGCGAGCTGACCGATATCAATCGCCGCGAGTTCGTGATTCTTGGCGTGATGGCGATCGCCGTGTTGTACATGGGGATCTATCCCAAGCCCTTTACCGACGTGATGCACGTGTCGGTCGAGGCCCTGCTGCAACACGTTGCCGTCTCGAAACTGTAAGACAAGACAATGATGCAATCCCAAATCGATTTCGCCTTGGCGACACCGGAAATCCTTCTGCTGATTTTCGGCCTGGCTATTCTGCTCATCGACGCGGTCAGCAATCACCCTGAGCGTAAGCCGACGTTCCTGCTGACCATGCTTGCTCTGGGCGTGCTGACCGTCGTGTCGGCCGTGCAGTGGAAGAACGGCGTGGCTGGCTCGACGTTCAACGGCCTGTACGTTACGGACGAGCTGTCGCACCTGTTGAAAATCGCCTCGTACCTTGCCGTGGCCGTGACGCTGGTCTATGGCCGCGTGTATGCGCAACTGCGCGACATGATGCGCGGCGGCGAACTGTATGTGCTGACGCTGTTCGCGCTGCTGGGTCAGATGGTCATGATCTCCTCCGGGAATCTGATCTCGATCTACCTGGGCCTGGAGCTGATGTCGCTGGCGCTGTACGCGCTGATCGCCCTGCGCCGTGACAACGTCGTGGCCACCGAAGCCGCCATGAAATACTTCGTGCTGGGCGCGCTGGCCTCGGGCTTCCTGCTGTACGGCATGTCCATGATCTACGGCGCGACGGGTCACCTGGATCTGACCGAAGTGTCCAACGTCATCGCCGCCGGCAAGGCCGAGAAGATGGCGCTGGTGTTCGGCATCGTGTTCCTGGTGTCGGGTCTGGCGTTCAAGCTGGGCGCCGTGCCCTTCCACATGTGGGTGCCGGACGTCTACCAGGGCTCGCCGACCGCCGTCACGCTGATCCTGGGCGGCGCGCCCAAGCTGGCCGCCTTCGCGATCACGCTGCGTCTGCTGGTTGACGGCCTGCATGGTCTGGCCGCCGACTGGCAGCCGATGCTGATGATCCTGGCGGTGCTGTCGCTGGCCATCGGCAACCTGACCGCCATCGCGCAGACCAATTTCAAGCGCATGCTGGCCTACTCGACCATCTCGCACATGGGCTTCGTGCTCCTGGGCCTGATGTCGGGTTCGGTGGCCGGCAAGCCGGAACTGTCGTCGGCCGCCTACGGCGCCTCGCTGTTCTATATGCTGACCTACGTGCTGACCACGCTTGCCAGCTTCGGCATCGTGCTGCTGCTGTCGCGTCAGGGCTTCGAGTGCGAGCACATCGACGACCTGAAGGGCCTGAACCGCCGCAGCCCGTGGCATGCCGCCATCGTGTTGCTGCTGATGTTCTCGCTGGCCGGCATTCCGCCGCTGGTGGGCTTCTACGCCAAGCTGGCCGTGCTGCAGTCGCTGGTTGCCGCGGGCCACGTCACGCTGGCTGTGGTGGCGGTGCTGTTCTCGCTGATCGGCGCGTTCTACTACCTGCGCGTGGTCAAGGTCGTCTACTTCGATGAGCCGGCGGCCGACGCTGCCCCGATGGTGGCCACGGCCGGCCAACGCGGCGTGCTGTCGATCAACGGCGCCCTGATCCTGGTGCTGGGCCTGTTGCCCGGCGGCTTGATGGCGCTGTGCGTGCAGGCCATCCGCTCGTCGCTGACCCTCTAACGGACGGAGTGCAGCCATGAACCAGACGCTGGCGGTATGGCTGTTGATCGCGCTGGCGCTTGTCAGCGCGAATCTTCCCTTCCTGACCGAGCGCGTCTTTGCCGTGCTGCCCTGGAAGCAGGGCGGGGCGGCGGCGGTCAAGCCGTTCTGGATGCGGTTGATCGAAGTGCTGGTGTTCTACGCCATCGTCGGCGCGCTGGGTTTTGCCTTCGAGTCGACGCTGGGCAACCGCTTCGCCCAGACCTGGGAGTTCTACGCGATTACGCTCAGCCTGTTTTTGGTGCTGGCGTATCCCGGGTTTGTGTACCGATATCTCTTCAAGCGGCATCCGCGTCTGCGGACCTGACGACACAGCAGCCTGCCTGCACATGGATGCACCAAGACGCCCCGATCGGGGCGTTTTTTTATGTGTGCAGCAGCCTCTCCGCATCAACTTTGCCTCGCGCACAACGCGGGCGCAATCCGCCCCTTTTTTGATCTCCGATCCGTTCTGGATTTTGAGCAAGATCAAAGCTGTTGTTTTTTTATCCTTTTGATTCGCAAGGTCCTTTCATTCAGGTTTCATTCAGCGCCTACGTTCAGAATCGCAAGCGACAAAAAAACAAGAATCGTTGTTATTTACGTTCTGGAGAAGTCCGCTTGAAGCCCCAAGATTCGTATTCGCTGAATACGCTCGCCACCTCGCTGGCCGCTGCCATTGCCGCGCCTGCGCTGTTCGTCACCCCTTACGCCGCAGCCCAGTCCGCCAACGCGGGCGTGACGCAGTTGTCGCCCGTCCGCGTCGAGGGCGAAAGCTCGTCCTACCAGACCTCGACCGCGCAGTCGCCCAAGATGACCGCGCCCTTGCTGGACACGCCGCGCACGGTGCAGGTCGTGCCGCAGCAGGTGATCCAGGATCAGGCCGCGTCGACCTTGCAGGATGTGCTGCGCAACTCGCCCGGCATTACGTTCGGCGCCGGTGAAGGTGGCCGCCCGGGCGGCGACCTGCCGATCATTCGCGGCCAAAATTCCGCCGGCAGCATCTTCCTGGACGGCATCCGGGACAGCAGCACCCAGGTGCGCGATACGTTCAATCTGGAACAGGTCGAAATCATCAAGGGGCCGGACTCGGTGTATTCGGGCCGGGGCGGCGCGGGCGGCAGCATCAACATGGTCAGCAAAGCGCCCAAGACCACGGACTTCACCGAAGCCACGGCGCAGATCGGTACGGACAACAACTACCGCGCCACCATCGACAGCAACTGGCGCCTGGGCGAGAAGGCGGCGTTCCGCCTGAACGTAATGGGCAACAAGGGCGACACGCCGGGCCGCGATGACGCCGTGGATTTCGAGCGCTGGGGCGTTGCGCCGTCGTTGATGCTGGGCGTGGGCACGCCGACGCGCATCACGCTGAGCTACTACCATTACCAGGACGACAGCATGCCCGACTACTCCATCCCGTATGACCCGAAGTCGGGTCAGCCGGTGACGGAGACGATGGGCGTGAGCCGCAAGTCGTTCTACGGGCTGACCGGCCGTGATTTCATGAAGACGCGCGATGACGTCGCCACGGTGGACTTCCAGCACGACTTCTCCGACAACCTGCAATTGCGCAACGTGACGCGCTATGGCCGCGGCACGACCGACTTTGCAGCGACCAATCCCGACGACAGCAAGGGCAACATCCCGAACGGGCTGGTGTACCGCGCGCTCAAGTCCGGTTACTACGTCACCAAGACGTTCGCCAACCAGACGGACTTGACCGGCGAATTCGAGACCGGCAGCCTGAAGCACTCGTTCGACCTGGGATTTGAGTACAGCAACATCAAGCAGGACAAGGACAGCTACACGCAGACGATCGCTCGTGGCCCGATGGACTGCAAGGTCAGCGCCACGGACCTGTCGAACCCAGCGCTGTGCACGTCGCTGTGGAATCCGAATCCCCACGACGACTACACCGGCAAGCTGACCCGCAACAACAATCCCGCCGTCTACAACACGGACACGCTGGCCCTCTACGGCTTCGACACCGTCAAGTTCAACGAGCAGTGGCAGGCGAGCCTGGGCGCGCGTTGGGACAACTACCGCACCAGCGGCAGCAACATCGCGCGCGGCCGCAGCGATCCGGCCAGCACGCCCGCGTTCTACAGCACGAGCCGCGAGGACAACCTCTTCAACTACCAGGTCGGCCTCGCGTACAAGCCGGTGCCCAACGGCACCATCTACGCCACGTACGGCACCTCCTCGACCCCGTCCGCCATTGCCGGCGGCGCGATCAGCGATGCGACGTCGCTGTCGACGTCCTCGCTGGAACCGGAAAAGAGCCGCACGGTGGAACTGGGCACGAAGTGGCAGGTGTTCGACGACAAGCTGACGCTGTCGGCGGCGGCGTTCCAGGATATCCGCAAGAACACCAGCGTGGCTGTGTCCGCGACCGAGGTGGCGCAGGTGGGTGAAGCCAAGGTGCGCGGCATCGAGCTCGGATTTTCGGGCGCCATCACGCCCAAGTGGAACGTGTTCGGCGGCTACACCTTCATGGACAGCGAAATGACGAAGGGCGCGTACAACAGCGGCGCCGTCGGCCAGGACCTGCCCAACACGCCGCGCAATGCCTTCAGCCTGTGGACGACCTACAAGGTCCTGCCGAAGCTGACGGTCGGCGGCGGCGCGTACTACGTCGACAAGGTGTATGGCAACTCGGACGCCACCAAGAACGCGGACGGCACGCCCAAGGCGCGCTGGGTGCCTTCGTACTGGCGCTTTGACGCCATGGCCGGCTACGAATTCAACGAGCACTTCTCGGCGCAGTTGAACGTGCTGAACATCTTTGACGAGACGTACTACACCAAGGCCTATGCGGCGCACTATGCGGCGCTGGGCACGGGCCGGGCGGCGTTGCTGTCGCTGCGCGTGCGGTATTGATGAAGGGGCGCCGCATCCGCGGCGCCGACTTGCATGAAAAAAGCCACCTCATTTGTTGAGGTGGCTTTTGCGTTGGGGAGGGGGCCGGTTTCAGACACCCCTGTCAGATACCCTGTCGCAGGATCAGCTTTCGAACCAGTTCAGCACGCCGTCCAGTCCCGACACATTCAGCGCATAGCGCGTCTGCTGACGCACGAGCGGCTTGGCGTGGTAGGCCACCGGGAAGCCGGCGTTAGCCAGCATCTTCAGGTCGTTGGCGCCGTCGCCCATCGCGATGATCTGGTCCGTCGAGGCGCCGTGCGTGCGTGCGAATTCACGCAGGTGCGTGGCCTTGGCGTCGGCGTCCAGGATGTGGCCCAGCACGCGGCCGGTGAGGACGCCGTTTTCGATTTCAAGCGTGTTGGCATGAGCGCTGTCCAGGTTCAGCCGGGCGCGCAGACGCTCGGTGAAGAAGGTGAAGCCGCCCGACACCAGCAGCACCTTGATGCCGGCGGCCTGGGCCGTGGTGATCAGGCGCTCGGCGCCGGGGTTCAGGCGCAGCTTTTCCTCGTAGACCTCGTCCAGCGCGCCCGCGGGCGCGCCCTCGAGCAGCGCGACCCGGCGGCGCAGGCTTTCCGAGAAATCCTTGATCTCTCCGCGCATGGCGGCTTCGGTGATCTCCGACACCTTGTCCTTCACGCCGACCACCCCCGCGATCTCGTCGATGCACTCGATGTTGATCAGGGTCGAGTCCATGTCCATGGCCAGGACCTTGCAGTTGGCGAGCTTCAGACCGGCGGGCAC
>DMTA01000070.1:12284-12802 GCA_003454835.1 Achromobacter sp.
GGCGGCGTCGACGCCGCGCGCCTCGGCCCAGGCGCTCACCACGGCGCGCGTCTCGTCGTCGTGCTGCACGTCGAGCAGGCGGGCTGCGGTGTTGCTGATGCGCGCCACGCCCTGGGCCTGGGCCAGCGCGGCGAGCTGCTCCGCATGTTCGATGGCGAGGCCGGGGGATTGGACGACGAGATTGTGGGTAGTCATGGCGGATGGATAAAGGTGTCGGGAATTACTTCAATGCGCGCAGAACGGCGCGCACGGCGTCGGCCCGGGCCGGAACTTGAGGCGCCTTGATTTCGACGCGCAGCTTGTCCTGCCCGGCCAGCTTGATGTGCCGCTGCCGCTGGACGAGTTCGATGATGCGGGCCGGATCGACCGAGGTCTTGGGACCGAACTGGATCAGGGCCTGCGCTTCGCTGGCATCGATCTTGACGATGCCGAGCGGCTGGGCGGCCAGGCGCAGGCGGTGCGTGGCCAGCAGCGTCTGCGCCGCTTCGGGCAGTTTGCCGAAACGGTCGATCAGTTCT
>DMTA01000411.1 GCA_003454835.1 Achromobacter sp.
CGGCATGCTGGCGCAGGTAAGCGATGGCGGGCGCGGACATGCGGCGCACCGCTTCGTTGCGCTGCTGGGCTTCGCGAAGTTCGCCCTGCGTCATGAGCTCGGCGTGGCGCACGCCCCGCATGTCGAAACCCAGGTCCGCGCAGCGGCGCCAGGAGCGCAGGATGGGTTCGGCAACCATGCCGCCCGGCACCGCGCCCTGCTGGTTGAAAAGCAGCCGCGCCTGCGTCAGCGTCTGCCGACCGGAGTGAGAGGCCATGTATGTCTCCTAGGACCGGCGTTCTGCGACGCCTGTGCTGCGACACCTGTTGCGCGACACCGTCGCGGATTGCGACATGGAACGAGCGAAAAACTACTTTCGCACGCGTGCGGCGGGCTGTCCAGCCGGGATGCCCCGACTGGCATACGTTTTGCTTGATCCCAGACAGGCAGCCCACTGCCGCCATCCCAACGATACGGAGACAAGCATGGATATCGCGACCCGCGTTACCCCGGAGACCTACGGCACCCGTCTGGACCTCAAGACGCAGTACGACAATTTCATCGACGGCAAATGGCAGTCGCCCGCGGATGGCGAATACTTCGACAACGTTACGCCGGTCACGGGCCAGACCCTGACCCGCAACGCGCGCTCGAAAGAGCGCGACATCGAATTGGCGCTGGACGCCGCGCATCGCGCCGCGCCGAAATGGGGTTCGACCCCGGCGGCCGAACGCGCCCGCATGCTCATGCAGATCGCGGACGTGATGGAAGCCAACCTGGAACGCCTCGCCACGGCGGAAACCTGGGACAACGGCAAGCCCATTCGCGAAGCCCGCGCCGCGGACATTCCGCTCGCCATCGACCACTTCCGCTATTTCGCCTCGTGCATCCGCAGTCAGGAAGGCGGGCTGTCCGAGATCGATCACGACACGGTGGCCTACCACTTCAATGAACCCCTAGGCGTGGTCGGCCAGATCATTCCGTGGAACTTCCCCATTCTGATGGCGGCGTGGAAGCTCGCGCCTGCGCTGGCGGCCGGCAATTGCGTCGTGCTGAAACCGGCCGAGCAGACGCCGCTGGGCATTCTGCTGCTGATGGAACTGATCGGCGACATCCTCCCGCCGGGCGTCGTGAACGTGGTGACCGGCTTCGGGCTGGAAGCCGGCAAGCCGCTGGCATCGAGCAAGCGCATCGCCAAGATCGCGTTCACCGGAGAAACCACCACCGGGCGGCTCATCATGCAGTACGCGTCGCAGAACATCATCCCGGTCACGCTGGAACTGGGCGGCAAGTCGCCCAACATTTTCTTTGCCGACGTGGCCGCGCAGGACGACGACTTCCTGGACAAGGCGGTCGAGGGCTTCGTCATGTTCGCGCTGAACCAGGGCGAGGTGTGCACGTGCCCCAGCCGCGCGCTGATCCAGGAATCGCTCTACGACAAGTTCATGGAACGCGCCCTGAAGCGCGTGGCCGAGATCAAGCAGGGCAACCCGCTGGACGCCGACACCATGCTGGGCGCGCAGGCTTCCACCGAGCAGCTTGAGAAGATCCTGTCGTACCTGGACATCGGCAAGCAGGAAGGCGCCGACGTGCTGGCGGGCGGCTCGCGCGCGCAGATGCAGGGCGGGCTGGAAGGCGGCTACTACGTGCAGCCCACGGTGTTCAAGGGCCACAACAAGATGCGCGTGTTCCAGGAAGAAATCTTCGGGCCGGTGGTGGCGGTCACCACGTTCAAGGATGCCGACGATGCGCTGGCGCTGGCCAATGACACGTTGTACGGCCTCGGCGCCGGCGTGTGGTCGCGCGACGCCAACACGTGCTACCGCATGGGACGCGCGATCAAGGCGGGACGCGTGTGGACCAACTGCTATCACGCCTATCCGGCGCACGCAGCATTTGGCGGCTACAAGCAATCGGGCATCGGGCGGGAGAACCACAAGATGATGCTCAACCATTATCAGCAGACGAAGAACCTGCTGGTGAGCTATTCGCCGAAGAAGCTGGGGTTCTTCTGATCTGCCTGCCTTGATCCGCTAATCCACGGCCGCTTGCGCGGCCATTCTGCGCGCCGGGTCCGCCCGGCGCGCCCGCAGAGGAATCCCGTCATGCCAGATCACACGCCACGCGTGGTTGCGACCGACGAGGCGCGCCAGCTGATCGACACCCTGCGCGCCAAGCACGGGCCGTTGATGTTTCACCAGTCCGGGGGCTGCTGCGATGGCAGCTCGCCCATGTGTTATCCCCAGGGCGAGTTCATGGTGGGCGGCTCGGACGTGCTGTTGGGCGATCTGGAAGGCTGCCCGTTCTGGATCGGTGAAGACCAGTTCGCCTACTGGGAACACACCCAACTCGTCATCGACGCCGTGCCGGGACGCGGCGGCGCGTTTTCGCTGGACAGCGCGGAGGGCAAGCGGTTCTTGTTGCGGTCGCGGCTGTACTCGGATGACGAGTGGGCGAATGTCGGGCCGGTGACGAAGGGGTAGCGCGCCCTATCCGCGCTTGCCGTGGCTGCCGCCTTTGGACTGGGTGTCGTCCTGAAGGCCGGCGCGTTCGGCCTGTTTCCATTGGAAGGACACCCGCCGGATGCGGGCCGCGCGGAATTGTGTGAACGAGCGGCCGCCCGGCATGGGCGCACCGCGATAGGCGCTGCTTGCGTTTTTCATTACTGATGATGCGTTGACGAGAAAACTATTGATGCGCGGCGGATTGGTGCGGCCGGCTAGGCGCGGTCGGCTAGGCGCGGCCGGTTAGGTGTGGCCCGCTAGGTGCGGCCGGCTAGGTGCGGCTGGCTAGACGCGGCCGGGCGGCGACCAGGCGCTGGCGGGCGCTTTGCGGCGCGTCCACGCCAGCGCATCTTCCAAGCGGTCATTGCCCCAGAACATCTCACCCTCCACGAAGAACGTGGGCGCGCCGAACAGGCCCAGGTTGCGCGCGCGATCGACCTGCTTGCGCAGCGCCTCCTTGGCGCTTTCGGTCTTGGCGCGGGCGATGAGCGCATCGGCATCCAGCGACAGGCCGATGAGCAGATCGCGCACGACGTCTTCGGACTGAATATCCAGGTCATGCTGAAAATTCGCGCGGAACACCGCCACGCAGAAATCGCGGCCCCAAGGTTCGTCCTGGCCCAGCAACGCAATGCGCGCGGGCAGCACGCTCATGCGCGGAAACAGACGCGGACGGTTGTAGACCACGCCGTACTTCTCGGCCAGGCGGGCGATGTCGCGCATCATGTACGCGCCCTTGCCGGGGAACAATCGGAACGGCGTGTCGTTCCAGCCCTGCGCCTGGAAGATCGGCCCCAGCAGAAACGGCCGCAGATCAACCTGGACCTCGGCCTCGCGCGCAAGGCGGTCGATGCGCTCGATCGCCAGATAGCTGTACGGGCTGGCGAAATCGAACCACATTTCGATGCGGGGCGTTTCGGGCAAGGACGCGGTCATGTCAGGAACTCCGGTTGGCCTGCACAGTGGTGCGTGGCGGCGGCGCGCTGAGCCTGACCGCCCCGCGAAAGTAGCGCGACCTGCGCATCCGGCAGGCCGCTGAGGACGACGTCGCGATCGCTGTGCACGGTCAGGGATTCGCCCGCTTGCAGCACGCTGTCATCGAAGCGGCGGTATTCGGAGATCCACACGGCGCCTGCGTGACACACGATGCGCATCCCCGAAGCGCGCTTGATCAGCATAGTCGAGCCACCGCCCAAACGGAATGACATTCCCGCAGTGCAACATAACTGAATCATGGCTTACCCCTCGGCCGCAGCAGCGGCGATCACGGCGGATGACCGTGATTCTGTTCCGGCCACCCCACGTCTGAGTCATATTGGACGCCCCCGGCGTACTATTGCTCAAGCGACATTTCCGCCCTATACGCATGAGTTTCACGAATGCCATATCCGCTTGCGAAACTGCCTCCGCTTGATCTCGTCCGCGGCTTTGTCGCCGTCGGCCGCCGCATGAGCATCACGCTTGCCGCGCAGGACCTGCATGTCACGCAGTCCGCCGTCAGCCGCCAGATACGCGCGCTGGAAGCGCATCTGGGCGTGCCGTTGCTGGTGCGCGGGTTTCGCAGCGTGACGTTCACCTCTGAAGGCGCGCAGCTGTTCCGGATGGCCGACGTGTGGCTCAGTCAGCTCGGCGACCTGACCGAACAACTGCGCGCCCCGGAGCGACGCACGCCCGTCACCGTCACCACCACCATCGGCGTGGCGTCGTTATGGCTGCTGCCCCGGCTGGGCGATTTTCAGGCGGCGCATCCGGATATCGACGTGCGCGTGGCCGCCGACAACCGGCTGATCGACATCGACCGCGAAGCGGTCGACATCGCCATCCGCTATAGCGAGCGCAACACAGTTTCCGACGGCGCCGTGTGGCTCTTCGGCGAGTCGGTGGTGCCGGTGGCTCACCCTTCGCTCGAGGCGCGCGAACTGGATGCGCGCGAGCTGCAGCGCCACGTGCTGCTGGAATTCGATGACCCCACGCGGCCTTGGCTGCAATGGTCGGAATGGCTGAACGCGCGTGGTCTGGGCCGGGTGCGTCCCAAAGGCATGCTGCGCTTCAACCAGTACGACCAGATCGTGCACGCCGCGCTGGCCGGCCACGGCAT
>DMTA01000508.1 GCA_003454835.1 Achromobacter sp.
GGCACCATCTGCTTCGGGCCGGGCGCATGCCGCGGCTGCCCCGGCTGCCCGCGGTCGAACCCTACGCCCGCCTGTCGCGCGCGCTGGAAACGGGCGATGCGCGCGGCCAATGGGAAAGCGCGACCCAGCAGTATTCCATTGCGGGCGGCACGTGCACGCTGCAAGCACTCGAAGCCCTGTCGCGATCGGGAGGCATGCCGGTGGACACATCCGACGCGCAGGCGGCCGAGGCGCGGCAACGCCTGGAACGCAGGGGTCTGGGTGCGGAACTGTCGTCGGCCGCCGCGCTGGCGGCCATCGCCCGGCTCAGGCGCGCAGGCAAGCTGGATGCGGAATCGAACGTGGTGCTGATGCTGACGTCGGACGGTCGCCGGGGTTGATTCCCAGGCTACACACCAAACCGTTCGACCAGCGGCGCCAGCGCGCCACGCAGGCATGTCGCCCAGAACTTGCCGGCTTCAGATAATGGCCGGCTGCCGTGCACGATCATGTGGCATTCGAAGTGCACGGGCGCCTCAAGCGGACGGTAGCTAAGCCCGGCGGCCTCCATGCCCAGCGCCGTCGCCGGATTGGCGATGCCAACGCCATGTCCGGCCAGCGCAAGCTGACACACGGTGCTGGAATATGGCGTTTCAATCGCCACGCGCAGGCTCCGGCCCGCCTGCCGCAAGAGCGCATCCAGCCGTTTGCGCGAACCGTCCTCGGCATTCAGCGCAATCACGTCGACCTCGGCCAAATGTGAAAAATTCACCGATTCCAGGCGCGCCAGCGCATGGCCGGCGGGAAACACCGCCACCGCGCGCAGGCTGGCCAGACGATGCCCGCGCAGCCCTTCGAGTTCAGATTCATCAGCCACCGCCGCCAGGTCCAGCTCCCCCGACACCACCATGTCGCGCAAGGTATTGGAATCGCGGATCTGCAAATAAAGCGGCGTATCCGGATAACGCACGCGAAAGCGCGATATCGCATCGCTGACGATCGCGCCGCTGTAGGCGTGAATGCAGCCGATGCGCAACCGCGGCTGGGCCGCGCCACGGATCGCCCGGATCTTGCGTCCCAGGCTTTCCAGGCCAACATTCAGGCGGCGAATCTCTTCATACAGCAGCGTGGCCTCGGGCGTGCGCTGCATGCGCTGACGGACGCGCTCGAACAAGCGCAGTTCGATGCTGGCTTCCAGCGCCGCCAGTGTCGCGCTGACGGTTGCGGGTGACACATCGAGGCGCCGCGCGGCGGCGGTGACGCTTTCCGTCTCGTAGACGGTGCGGAAGGTTTCGACCTGTTTGAGCGTGAACGTCATGAGGCCGGCGCCGCAATCAGAGGCGTTGCAGGTCCAGCAGCACGCGCCGCGTGGACAGCGGACGGCCCGCCAGAATCTCGGCCAGGCGCGCACGCAAGTCGGTGCGCAGCGCGGGCTCGATGGTGGGATCTTCGAAATCGGGAGGCGCCTCATCGACGCCGTAGCCCGTTTCGCGCAGCAAGGTCCATTCAAAGCGGCGCAGCGCGCCGGCCGCCCGGGTGCCGGCCGACAGCTGCTGCAAAGCCATGTCATACGCGTCGAACAGCAGCGGATGCGCGTCCTCGCGCGGCAGCAGGCGCAGCAGCAGTTCGTTCATGTACCAAGCGGACATCAGCGCGGCGCCGGCCAGCGGCCGGATGCCGGCGATCTCGGCGCGTGTCAGCGTCTTGACCTCGCCGTTGCCCGTCCAGGACAGCAGCAGTGGCTGAAAGGCCGACAACACGGGGCGCAAAACGGAATAAGGGCGCTTTGCGCCCTTGGCAACCATGGCCACGCAGCCATGATCGCGAGAAAAAGTCTGGACAATCAGGGAGGTCTCACGCCACGCCGTGGCGTGGAGCATGAATCCCGGTCGATCCTGGACGCGTGGCGCCCGTCTACTCATAACCCAGGTCGCGCAGCGCACCCTCGCGGTCGGACCAGCCCTTTCGCACCTTGATGTAGACCTCCAGATGCACAGGCTTGTCCAGCAGCTTGGCGATGTCCTGCCGCGCCTCCGTGGCGATGCGCTTCATGTGCATGCCGCCAGTGCCCAGCAGGATGGGCTTGTGGCTGTCGCGCTCGACGACCACGCACGCGTTGATGGTGGCGCCCTTGGCGGTCTCTTCCCATTGCTCAATGACGACCGTGCAGCCGTACGGCAGCTCGTCGCCCACCAGACGGAAGATCTTCTCGCGCACCAGTTCAGCGGCGATGAAGCGCATGGGGCGGTCGGTCAGCGTGTCTTCTTCGAACATCGGCTCGCCTTCCGGCAGGCGCGATGCGATTTCCTCGAGCAGCTGGTCCAGTTGCTGATTCTTGGTGGCGCTGACCGGCACCACGGCGCCGAACGGATGCAGCGCCATGATCTTGGACACGAACGCGAACAGATCGTCGCGGTTCTTCAGCGCGTCGATCTTGGACACGACCAGGATCGTGCGCTCGGGATTGGGCAACAGCGGCAGCAGCTTGGCGTCGCCTTCGGACCACTTGCCGGCTTCGACCACATGCACCACCACGTCCACATCGGCCAGAGCCTGCGTGACGACGCGGTTCATCATGCGGTTCATCGCGCCGCCATGGCGCGTCTGGAATCCCGGGGTGTCGACGAACACGAACTGCTCGTGCTCGCGCGTCAGCACCCCGTGGATACGGTGGCGCGTGGTCTGCGCCTTGCGCGACACGATGGAGATCTTGGAACCGATCAGGGCGTTCGTCAGCGTGGACTTGCCCACGTTGGGGCGGCCGACGATGGCCACGAAGCCGGTACGAAAAGGGGTATCGCTCATTTAGTCTCTTGAGCCACTGCCACGGGCAGCGACAATTGCGCGGTTTTGCGGGCCTTGCCCGACTTGCGGGCAGCCTTGGTCGCCGGGCTGACGGCCAGCGCGGCCTCGAGCGCCAGCTTGGCGGCTGACTGCTCGGCGGCGCGGCGGCTGGCGCCGGGCGCCATTACCTTGATATCGAGCGCCGGAATGGCGCACTCGACTTCGAACTGCTGGCTGTGGGCCGCGCCGTGCGTGGCCACCACCGTGTACAGCGGCAGGGCCAGCTTGCGGCCCTGCAAAAATTCCTGCAGCAAGGTCTTGGCGTCCTTGCCGAGCGTCTTGGGATCCACGGACGCCAGCACCGGCTGGTACTGGCGCACGATCACGCGGCGAGCCGCCTCGAACCCCGTATCCAGAAAGACGGCGCCGAAAATGGCTTCGACAGTGTCGGCCAGAATGGACGGGCGGCGAAATCCACCGCTCTTGAGCTCGCCCTCGCCCAGACGCAGGTATTGAGACAGTTCCAGCCGCTGGGCGATGTCCGCCAGCGAGGCCTGCTTGACCAGGTTGGCCCGAAGGCGCGACAGATCGCCTTCGTCGATTTTTGAATAGCGTTCGAACAGCATCGCCGCCACGACGAAGTTCAGCACGGAATCCCCAAGGAATTCCAACCGCTCGTTATGGCGCGCACCGTGGCTGCGGTGCGTGAGCGCCTGTTCAAGCAAGGCCGCATCACCGAAGTGGTAATCCAGGCGGTTTTCTAGCGTGGCTAGCGACATAATCAGTTGAATCGGCCGATACGGCTCAGATCGCTGAAGTTCATCCAGATGAAGAAAGCGCGGCCGACGATGTTGGCTTCAGGAACGAAGCCCCAATACCGGCTGTCCGCGCTGTTGTCCCGATTATCGCCCATGGCGAAATAATTCCCTTCGGGTACTTTGCAGCGTACCCCATTGTGGCTGTATTGGCAGTTTTGGCGGTACGGAAATGCCCAGTTCTGCGGTGCATACACCTGCGAAGATTTCTCATCCAGCAGGATTTTATGCTCAACGTCGCCCAACTTCTCTTTATATTGCGCGATGTACGACACACGATCCGGCTCGAAATAGTCACCATCACGCACGTGCGGGACCAATTCGCCATTGACATAGAGCTTCTTGTCGATGTATGCCACTTCGTCGCCCGGCAGGCCAACCACGCGCTTGATGTAATCGACGTTCGGATCGACGGGGTACCGGAACACGAAGACGTCGCCGCGCTTGGGCTCGCCAACGGGGATGACCTTCTTGTCGATCACGGGCAGGCGCAGACCATAGCTGAACTTGTTCACCAGGATCAGGTCGCCGGACTGCAGCGTGGGCAGCATCGAGCCGGACGGAATGCGGAAGGGCTCGACCACGAACGAGCGCAGCATGAACACGAACAGGATGACGGGAAAGAAGCTGACCGCGTACTCGACCCACCAGGGCACGCGCCGCGCGGCGTCGCCGGCTTCACGCCGCAGGCGCTCGGCCTCTTGCGCGTCACCCACCAGTGCCGCGTCGTACTGCGCCATCGCTGCCTGCGCGCGGCGCTCGCGCCCCTTGCGCAGTACGGCCAGATCGAGCACCCAGATAACGCCGGTAACCACCAGCAGAATAAAAAGGATCAGGGCAAAGTTCCAACTCATCAGCTAATCGCCTTCTGGGGTTCTATTTGTCTTCCACCTGCAGGATGGCCAGGAATGCCTCCTGCGGAATTTCCACGCTACCCACCTGCTTCATGCGCTTCTTGCCCGCCTTCTGCTTTTCCAGCAGCTTCTTCTTGCGCGAGATGTCGCCGCCATAGCACTTGGCCAGCACGTTCTTGCGCAGTGCCTTCACGTTCTCGCGCGCGATGATTTCGGCGCCGATGGCCGCCTGGATCACCACGTCGAACATCTGGCGCGGAATCAGACCGCGCATCCGGGTGACCACGTCGCGCGCACGGTGGCGCGCGTTGCTGCGGTGGACGATGACGGCCAGCGCGTCGACGCGGTCGTTGTTGATCAGCAGGTCGACACGCACAACGTCAGCAGAGCGGTATTCCAGGAATTCGTAGTCCATCGAGGCATAGCCGCGCGACACCGACTTAAGCTTGTCGAAGAAGTCCAACACAATCTCGGCCAGCGGGATCTCGTACACCAGGTGAACCTGGCGGCCGTGGTAGCTCATGTTGACCTGCACGCCGCGCTTGTTGTTGCACAGCGTCATGACCGGACCGACGTAGTCCTGCGGCATGAACAGCGTGACCTTCACGATGGGCTCGCGGATGTCCTGGATCTTGCCGATCTCGGGCATGCGGGACGGGCTTTCCACGGTAATCACGGAGCCATCGCGCTGCTCGACCTCGTACACCACCGACGGCGCGGTGGTGATGATGTCCATGTCGAATTCGCGTTCCAGGCGCTCCTGCACGATTTCCATGTGCAAGAGACCCAGGAAGCCGCAGCGGAAACCGAAGCCCAGCGCCTGCGAGACTTCGGGCTCGAACATCAGCGCGGCGTCGTTGAGCTTCAGCTTTTCGAGGGAATCGCGCAGTTGGTCGTATTCGGAGCTTTCTACCGGGTAGAGCCCGGCGAACACCTGCGGCTTGACTTCCTTGAAGCCCGGCAGCGGCGTCGCGGCCGGCTTGTTGGCCAATGTGACGGTGTCGCCGACCTTGGCGTCTTCCAACTGCTTGATGCCGGCGATGATGAAGCCCACCTCGCCCGCGGACAAATGCGGACGCTGCTGCGACTTGGGCGTGAACACGCCAGTCTGCTCGCACAGGTGGGTGGCGCCGGACGCCATCAGCAGGATCTTGTCCTTGGGTTTGAGCACGCCATTGATGATGCGCACCAGCATGACCACGCCGACATAGTTGTCGAACCACGAATCGATGATGAGCGCCTGCAGCGGCGCATCGGGATCTCCTTCCGGAGCGGGAACGCGGGCAACGATGGTCTCGAGGATCTCGTCGATGCCCATGCCGGTCTTGGCGCTGGCCAGTACCGCGTCAGAGGCGTCGATCCCGATGACGTCCTCGACTTCCTGGCGCGCTCCCTCGGGATCGGCCTGCGGCAGGTCCATCTTGTTCAGCACCGGCACGACTTCAACGCCAAGTTCGATGGCGGTATAGCAGTTGGCCACCGTCTGCGCTTCCACGCCCTGCGATGCATCCACCACCAGCAGCGCGCCTTCGCAGGCGGACAGGGACCGGCTGACCTCGTACGAGAAGTCCACGTGCCCCGGGGTGTCGATCAGGTTCAGGTTGTAGACCTTGCCATCCTGCGCCTTGTAATGCAGCGCGGCCGTCTGGGCCTTGATGGTGATGCCGCGTTCGCGCTCGATTTCCATGGAATCGAGGACCTGCGCCGACATCTCGCGATCCGCCAGTCCGCCGCAGCGCTGGATCAGGCGATCGGCCAGGGTCGACTTGCCGTGATCGATGTGGGCAATGATGGAAAAGTTGCGGATATGCTGCATGCTTGAATTTATAAGGGACGGAACAGACGGCACACGGCCGGGAGACACCGCCGCCGGAATGTGCACGGCCGACGTGTGAGGCGCTGACGGGCTACGCCCGGACAAAACTGAGGGGGCGCCAAGCGCCCCCTCTTGCGGCAACCAGCCATTTTAGCCGGTCTTGAGCCATTTTTTTTGCCCGGGGCGCGCCCCGGGACAAAAAGCGCCCTGGAGAGGCCACGCCTGGCGGTTTCCCGCCAGGTTGCCTGACCGGCGGCTGCGCCAGGTTGGCGTCTGCCGGTCCGGGCCGACATCACTTGGACGCAGGCACCGCTACCCATTGCGTCTGGTCGCCACGGCGCACCAGAAGGCCCGTCGCACGGCTCTTGTCCAGCTTGGCGACCAGTTCGCCGAACTGCTTGGCGCCGGTGACGTCGGTGTCGTTCAGGGCCAACACGATGTCACCTTCCTGCAGACCCGCCTTCGCGGCCGCGCCGTCGGCAACCTTCACCTGGACGCCGCCCTTGATGCGCAGCTTTTTCTGCGTATCGGCCGGCACGTCGATGACACTCAGGCCCAGCGCGTTGGTGACCTCGGGTTCCGGCGCCGGTTTCTTGCCGGCGGCAGCCGCCTTCTCGGTCGGGATCTCACCCACCTTGACCGACAGCGTCATGCTCTTGCCTTTGCGCCAGATTTCCATGTCGGCGCGCGTGCCCGGCTTGGTCTCGCCGACGATGCGCGGCAGGTCGGACCAGCGCTTGATCGGTTCCTTGTTGAATTTCAGGATCACGTCGCCAGGCTGCACGCCCGCCTGCTCGGCAGGGCCTTCGGCTTCTACGCTGCTGACAAGCGCGCCTTCGGCCTTGGGCAGGCCGATGGCCTCGGCCACATCCTTGCCGACTTCACCGATCTGCACGCCCACCCGGCCGCGCGTGACCTTGCCCGTCGTGCGCAGTTGGTCCACCACGCGCATGGCTTCGTCGATCGGGATGGCCAGCGAGATGCCCATGAAGCCGCCGCTGCGCGAGATGATCTGGGAATTGATGCCCACGACCTCGCCATCCAGGTTGATCAGCGGGCCGCCCGAATTGCCGGGGTTGACCGCGACGTCGGTCTGGATGAAAGGCAGGTATTCGCCGGTATCGCGGCCAATGGCGCTGACGATGCCCGAAGTAACGGTGGAATCCAGACCGAACGGCGAACCGATGGCGAGCACCCACTGGCCCTTCTTGAGCTTCTTGGGATCGCCGATCACCAGCGGCGTCATGTCCTTGGCTTCGATCTTGATGAGCGCCACGTCCGTGCGCTCGTCCGTGCCAATGACCTTGGCCTTGAACTCTCGCCCATCGGTCAGGGTGACGTAGATGTCTGTCGCATCCACGACCACGTGGTTGTTGGTCAGGATGTAGCCGTCGGCAGACACGAAGAAGCCCGACCCGACGCCCCGCGGCACGGTGCGCTCTTCGGGCGGCGTCGGCTGGGGACGCTGGCGCGGATTGGGTGACTGCTGACCCGGCGGCTGGAATTCCGGACCGAAGAACCAGCGGAAGAGTTCGTAGGGATCGCTGCCGCCAGGACCATTGCCCCCGCCACGCACGGGAACGGTGGCGGTCGTGCGGATGTTGACGACGGCCGGATCGGCCTTTTCAACGATGGCCGTGAAGTCGGGCAATCCGACCGCGGCAGGCGCCGTCTGCGCCACCGTCACCGGCACGTAGGCGGTGGACAGCATTGTCCCCGCCGCGACAGCCGCAAGAAAGCGCCGGAAAAAAGCGTTCGAGACCGTCATTGCTTTCATATGTCACTCCGAAATTGCTGCTTGCGGAACGGCGGGAATTATTTGGCCCCGCCCTCCGCGGGTGCGGCTGCCGCGGGTGCGGGAGGCACGTACTCAGTAGCCTGCGCAAGCTGTTCCAGCGTGGCGGCGGGCACTTCGCCCACCGCGGTCAGCCAGAAGTCCGCAATGCGCGTGCCGTACACGTTGATCGCGCCACGCTGCGACGCGCCGTGCGCCGGCTGGTGGTTGCGCTGGCTGTCGTAGGGCTCGATGAAAACCGAAATCGCCGCCAGGCCGTCGGACAGCACCATCTGGCTGACCGGCAATCCGCGCTTCATGGCGCGCGACACCTGCATGATCGTCTTGAAGCCGTTGGGCGCCGGAATGCGCCAGCCCTGGGCCGCAAGGTCCACGGGCTGCATGTTGGCTTCGAGCACCTTCCAGTCGCGGGTATTCCAGCGCGAGGACAGCGACTGCGGATCGACTTCGGAGCCCAGCCGCAGGGAAGTGAACGACACCTGCTCGACCACGCCACGTGCGGCATTCAGCGTCTGGGCCTTCAGCAGCAAATTGGTTTCGACGTCCGCGCACAGGCGATAGCCGTAGCGCAGCTTGTCCAGCGGTTCGATCGTGATAAGCCGGCATTCGCGGCCCGCGACACGGTGCGGCGTTGGCTCCGTGCGGATCTTGTAGTGTTCCGAAAGGTTGGCCGGATCGCCCAGCAGCAGACCAGGGAAGCGGTCGCCGCGGCGGCGCTCGACGAGCACGGTCTTGCGTTCGGGAATCAGGCACTGCACGTCGTCGTTGTGACGCAGGTATTCGCGCGGCTGGCCGTCGAGGATTTCGAGGCGCTCACGCTCGCCCGTGCCGTCCAGGACGTGCACAAGGCGCGAGGACTGGATCACATCTCCCTGCTGATACATGAAAACGCCAGCGTAGTCCTGCTTGCGCGCCGCCTGCTGGATCCGCGTGAGCAGTTGCACGACGTCTTCGGTCTGGCCGGCCGGCGTGGCGCCAGCGGCGGCTGCGGGACCGTGCGCGGCAAGGAAAGCGGTGAGGAGCGTGGCGGCGAACCAACCGGTGCGATGAACCTGCCACGAGGCAGCACGTCCAAGCACCGGCCAGCGTGATGGAAGCACAAGCGCCATCAACGTCCCGCTCCGACATCAAACGACACCTGCCGGACCGCGCTGGGGCCGGCCATCTGGCGATGGGCCTCCAGGTAGTCGCGCAGGCCAGAGTCGTCGGAGGCCGAAGCCGGCGAGCTGGCATCGGCCAGCACGCGCACATCCGTCGCGGGGGAGCCGGTGAAGTACGGCTGC
>DMTA01000572.1:0-948 GCA_003454835.1 Achromobacter sp.
GCGCGGCGCGCGTGGCGGCCAGCAGTGCGGCGTCAGAAGGGTATTGTCCGTCCAGCAACCGGTAGGCCACGTCGGCCGCGCCCAGTTCGCCAGACACCCAGATATCGTCGCCGCCTCGCGCTCCATCGCGGCGCAGCGCCTGCCCTGCCGGCACCGCGCCAAACACCGTCACACTGATCGCAAGATCGTGCGCGCTGCGCGTCGTGTCGCCACCAATAAGCGGGCAGCCGTGGGCCGCGCCCAGCGCATGGAAACCTTCAGCAAAAGCGGCCAGCCACGGCTCGTCCAGCCGCGGCAACGCCAAACCGAGCACGCAGCCGATCGGGCGCGCGCCCATGGCCGCAAGGTCGGACAGGTTCACCGCCAGAGCCTTGTGGCCCAGCGCCTTCGGATCAACGTCGGGAAAGAAATGCCGGCCTTCCAGCAGCAGATCCGTACTGGTGGCCACCTGTTCACCGGGAGGAACAGGAAACAGCGCGCAGTCGTCGCCAACGCCCAGGAGGCCGTCCGGCGCGGCACGCGTGAAGTAGCGCGCAATCAGATCAAATTCAGACGCCACCGCGCCTCCTAAGCGGCGCCCGATGGTCGCCTTTGTCTGCATGGCCGCCGTGCGGCCCAGATCGGGGCCGCGCGGATCCGGGCTCTGCCGGTCCGCAGCGGCGCCCCCTGGGGGGAAGCGCGAAGCGCTACGGGGGGGCTTCCCCCCTATCGGCGTTGCTGCGCCGCGGCCTGGACTTCGTGCGCGCGAACGTCGGCGGCCAGTTTGTCCAGCACGCCGTTGACGAACTTGAAGCCGTCCGTGCCGCCAAACGACTTGGCCAGTTCCACGGCTTCGTTGATGGCGACCTTGTACGGGACTTCGACGTGATGGATCAGTTCGAAGCTGCCGATCAGCAGGATGCCGTGTTCAACCGGCGTCAACTCGGCCAGCGGGCGGTCGACGTAGGG
>DMTA01000572.1:1038-9333 GCA_003454835.1 Achromobacter sp.
CGACGTAGGGCGTGAAGCGTTCGCGCAGGGTGGGCGCTTCGCGCAGCACGCCGTGCAGCAAGGTCTTGAACCATTGCGCGTCAGCTTCGGAAAAGTCCTCGGTGTCGCGCAGGTGGGCGTCGATCTCGCCGGCGTCCTGCGTGCCTTCGCCGCCGCGCAGCAGCCACGCGTACACGCCCTGCAGCGCGAATTCGCGCGCACGGCGGCGCGCGCTGCGCGCGTTGGCGCGGGCCTGCGCCGCGCTATCAGCGCTGGTCGTCGTCTTCTTCGTCGTCAAAATCTTCGTCCTCGTCGTCTTCGTCTTCGTCTTCTTCCTCGGGTTCCAGCGCTGCCACCAGATTGGCCATTTCGACGGCCACCTGGGCGCAATCGCGGCCCTTGCCGGCGGCGCGCGCGTGCGCCTGCTCGTCGGTGTCGACGGTCAGCACGCCGTTCGCGACGGGGACGCCGGTTTCGAGGGAGATGCGGGTGATTGCAGTGGCCGTTTCATTGCTGACCACTTCAAAGTGATAGGTTTCGCCGCGAATGACCGCGCCCAGCGCGATCAGGGCGTCGAATTCAAACGTTTCGGCCATGTGGGACAGGGCCACGCCCAGTTCCAGCGCGCCGGGCACGGTGGCGACCATGACGTCGCGCTCGTCCACGCCCAGTTCAGCCAGTTCCTTCAGGCACGCTTCGAGTTCGGCCTGGCCGATTTCTTCATTGAAGCGGGCGCGTACGATGCCGATGTGCAGCCCTTCGCCGTTCAGGTCGGGGGTAAGGATGTAAGGGTTCATGTGTCGGCCTTCAGTGTGTTGCGGGAGTGTTCTGCGGGTCGCAATCGTAACCCGTAATGGTGAGCGAGAAGCCCGCCATGCTGGGCATCTTGCGCGGCCGGGCCAGGAGCCTCATTTGCCCCACGTTCAGGTCGCGCAGAATCTGGGCGCCGATCCCGTAGGTGCGCAGACCGAAGCGGTCGGCGTTGGCAGGATTGGCCTGCGCCTTCGGGTCGTTCCAACCTGCAATCTGGCCAAACAGATGTTCCGTGGACGACTGGCAGTTCATCAGCACCAGCACGCCGGCCGGAGCGGCGGCGATGGCCTCGAGCGCCTGGGCCACGCCCCAGCTATGCGGACTGGCGCCGGTGTCGAGCACATCCAGCACGGACGCCGGCTCGTGCACGCGCACCAGCGTCTCGGCGTCGGGAGTCACATTACCATGCACCAACGCCAAATGGGCGGAGCCGGTGGCGGCGTCTTCGTAGGCCACGGCCTCGAACGTGCCCCAGGCCGTCTGCATGGTGCGCTTGCCCACGCGCTTGACGATGGACTCGTGCTCGCTGCGGTACTGGATCAGGTCGGCGATGGTGCCGATCTTCAGGCCGTGCTGGCGGGCGAATTCGACCAGGTCCGGCAGGCGGGCCATCGTGCCGTCGGGCTTGAGGATTTCGCAGATGACGGCGGCGGGCGTCAGGCCCGCCATGGCGGTCAGGTCGCAGCCCGCCTCGGTATGGCCGGCGCGGACCAGCACGCCACCGGGTACGGCGCGCACCGGGAAGATGTGGCCGGGCTGGACCAGATCGGCCGGCTTGGCGTCGCGCGCCACGGCCACCTGAATGGTGCGGGCGCGGTCCGCGGCCGAAATGCCGGTCTCGACGCCTTCGGCGGCTTCGATGGACTGCGTGAAATTAGTGCCGTAACGGGTGCCGTTGCGGGCGGCCATCATCGGCAGCTCAAGCTGGCGGCAGCGCTCTTCGGTCAGCGTCAGGCACACCAGGCCGCGGCCGTGGGTAACCATGAAGTTGATGGCTTCGGGCGTGACGAATTCGGCGGCCATGACGAGGTCGCCCTCGTTTTCGCGGTCTTCTTCATCAACCAGAATGACGATGCGGCCGGCGCGCAGCTCGGCGATGATCTCGGCAACCGAAGCGATGCCGAAGGATTCCGGCTCGGAGCCGGACAAGGAGGACAACTGGACGGACATGGCGTGACACGTAAACCAGGCGGGAAAGCCCGGATTTTACCGCCCCCGCAGGTCAAACCCCTATTGGCGCGTGGCGGCCCCGTCCGGACAGGGGCATCCGGTTAAACTTTCGCCCGGAGATCCCCCCAGAAAAACGAAGGAAAAACCTCATGCAAGCCCTTGCGGCCATGCCTTTGAACGTCGCGGCAGCCGTCCGCGTCGTCCTGACCGACATCGACGACACGCTGACCACCGAAGGCCGCCTGCCTGCCGACGCGTACGCCGCGCTTGAACGCCTGGAACAGGCCGGCATCCAGGTCGTGCCGATCACCGGCCGCCCGGCCGGCTGGTGCGACCACATCGCCCGCATGTGGCCGGTGCGCGCCGTGGTCGGCGAGAACGGCGCGTTCTACTACGCCTACGACCGCCAAGCCCGCCGCATGACCACGCATTACTGGACCGACGCCGCGTCGCGCCAGGAAAGCCGCAAGCGGCTGGACGCGATCCGCGACCGCGTCCTGGCCGAGGTGCCGGGCAGCGCCGTCGCCAGCGACCAGGACTACCGCGTGGCGGATCTGGCCATCGACTTCTGCGAAGACGTGCCCGCCCTGCCCGACGCGGCGATCAGCCGTATCGTCCAGATCTTCCAGGATGCAGGCGCGCAGGCCAAGGTCAGCTCCATTCACGTCAACGGCTGGTTCGGCGACTACGACAAGCTCACCATGACGCGCACGATGTTCCAGCGCGAGTTCGGCACGGACGTGGCCAGCGCCCTGAACAGCACGCTGTTCATCGGCGATTCGCCCAACGACGAGCCGATGTTCGCCTACTTTCCGATCTCTGTCGGCGTAGCCAACATCCAGGCCCAATTGCACCGCCTGACGCACCGCCCCGCCTTTGTTGCCGCCTTTCATGGTGGCGGCGGCTTCGTCGAAATGGCCGACCGGCTGCTCGCCGCACGCCAGCCCTCCCAAGTCCAGCCGGCTTAAGGTCAGCACACCGTGGCAACTTCCAAGACCGCGGCGCCCGCCGCCAACGACGGCCGCCGCAGCATCCAGTCCATCGAGGTGGGCGTGCCGCTCCTTGCCGCGCTTGTCGACGCGGGCAAGCCCCTGACGCTGCGCGACCTCGCAGCCGGCGCGGGCATGACGTCCGCCAAGGCGCACCCTTACCTGGTCAGCTTCATCCGAGTCGGATTGGTGCAGCAGGACGCCACCACCGGCCAGTACGAGCTGGGGCCGTTCGCCCTGCAGATGGGGCTGGTCAGCCTGCAGCGTCTGGACCCGGTGCGGGTCGCCATGCCCGAGATCGCGAAGCTGCAGTCCGACATCGGCCACACGCTGGGCATCGCTGTGCTCGGCTCGCACGGCCCCACCATGATCCACATGACCGAAGCCAGCTACCCGGTCCACGTGAACATGCGCAAGGGCACGGTGATGTCCATGCTGCACACCGCCACCGGGCTGGTGTTCGCGGCCTGGCTGCCGCCCAAGGTCAGCGAGCACTACATCGCGCGCGAAGAAGGCGACACCGCCGTCATCGCCAGCGTGCCGCCCCCGCGCAAGGCGTCCCGCGCCAACATCGAGGCGCAACTGGCCGACATCCGCGTGCACGGCATGGCGCGCGCGCTGGGCAACCCGCTGCCGGGCGTGGACGCGCTGTCGGTGCCGGTGTTCGACAACACGGGCAGCATCGTGCTGGCGTTGACCAGCCTCGGTCCCACCGGCCTATTCGACGTGTCATGGGACGGCGCGATCGCGCGACCGCTCATCGCGTGCGCGCAGGAAATCTCCCGCAAGCTGGGCTTCCGCGGCTGAGCGCACTTTCGCGCAAAAACGAACACAAAACGAACAAACCGAACAAAAGACGAAAAGAAAGGCAGGGACTTTCCCGAGTGTGCCGTCCCCCGTTGTGTGTTTGAATTCAGCAAAGATTCAATTCATACCTACACGAGGAGACACACGATGCAAGCCTTGCGTCTTATGCAGGCGGCCGCGCTGGCCGCATTCGCTTTTGGAGCTTCCGCCGCCCAGGCCGCCGACACCTGCTCAAACCGCGGCGACCTGGACCAGATGTATTGCGACTCGAACAAGGACCTGGTGGCCGACACGCCCACCGACGCGTCCAAGCTCAAGACGCCTTCCACGCTGGTCTTCACCTACACGCCGGTCGAAGATCCGGCCGTGTACGAAGACATCTTCAAGCCCTTCACCAAGCACCTCTCCGAATGCACGGGCAAGCGCGTCGTGTTCTACCAGGTGCAGAGCAACGCGGCTGAAATCGAAGCCATGCGCTCGGGCCGCCTGCACGTCGGAGGCTTCTCGACCGGCCCCACCGCCTTTGCCGTGAACATCGCCGGCGCCGTGCCGTTTGCCGTGAAGGGCTACGCCGACGGCTTCCAGGGCTACAACCTGATCGTCATCGTCAAGAAAGACAGCCCCTACCAGAAGCTGACCGACCTGAAGGGCAAGAAGCTCGCGCACACCGCGCCCTCGTCGAACTCCGGCCACATGGCGCCCGTCGCCCTGTTCCCGAAGGAAGGCCTGACGCCTGACAAGGACTACAAGGTCATCTTCTCCGGCAAGCACGACCAATCGGTCATGGGCGTGAACTCCGGCGACTACGACGCCGCCGCCGTCGCCTCGGACGTCTTCAAGCGCATGGTCGAACGCGGCCAGGTCAAGGAAGCCGATTTCCGCATCATCTACACCAGCGAGAAATTCCCGACCTCGTCGTTCGCCTACGCACATGACCTGGAACCGAAGTTCCGCGACCAGATGCTCAAGTGCTTCTACGACTACCGCTTCCCGCCGGAAATGTCCAAGGCCTTCGACAACGCCGACCGCTTCTACCCGGTGACGTACGAGAAGGACTGGGCCATCGTCCGCCAGGTCGCTGAATCCGGTGGCGAAAGCTTCAACCGCGCGGCCTACGACCGCGAATCCGCAAAGAGCAAGAAGTAATCCAGCATGACGACGTCGCTACGCATTTCCGGCCTGGTCAAGGAATACCGGGCCGGCCGGCCGGTACTGAACGGCATTGACCTGCAGATCGCCGGTCAGGGGCTCACCGCCATCATCGGTCCTTCGGGCACCGGCAAAAGCACGCTCCTGCGCTGCATCAACCGGCTGATCGAACCCACCAAGGGCGAGATCATCCTGCAGTCTCAGGACGGCACTGTGGATTTGGCGCAGGTGCGCGGCGCGTCGCTGCGCCGCGCGCGCCGCCGCATCGGCATGGTGTTCCAGGAATACAACCTGGTCGAACGTCTGACCGTGATGGAAAACCTGCTGACCGGCCGGCTGGGGTACACCTCAGCCATGAAGGCCTGGATGCGCCGCTTCGAGCCCGAGGACATCGAGCACGCCTACAAGCTGCTCGACACCGTGGGCCTTGCCGGATTTGCGGACCAGCGCGCCGATGCGCTGTCGGGCGGCCAGCGCCAGCGCGTGGGCATTGCCCGCGCGCTGATGCAGCGCCCGCAGGTGTTGCTGGCCGACGAGCCGACGTCGTCGCTTGACCCCAAGACCTCCGTCGAGATCATGGAACTGCTGTCCGCGCAGGGCAGCGCCACGGGCATCCCCGTCATCGTCAACATCCACGACGTCGAACTGGCGCGCCGCTATGCCACGCGCATCGTCGGCATGTCGGGCGGCCACGTGGTCTATGACGGCGACGGCCAGGGCCTGGACGCGACCATGCTCAAGACCATCTACGGAGGCGAGTCTTGGCTGGAATGACGCAACCCCGGGGCGGCATCCGCCCCTTCGCCATGTCGGGGCGCGCCAAGGCCGGCGTGCTGCTGCTGGTGCTCTACACCATCTATGCCGCCGCGCAGCTGGACTTCAGCTGGTCGCGCTTCGAATCCGGCATGGGTCATGCATCGACGTTCCTGGCGCGCATGTTCCCGCCCAACTTCGAGAAGCCCGCCACGTTGTGGAAGGGCATCGCCGAAAGCCTGGAGATCGCCGTCCTGGCCTCCATGCTGGGCATCATCCTGGCGCTGCCCGTAGGCCTCCTGGGCGCGCGCAACCTGATGCCTGCGTGGATCTCCTGGCCCGCGCGATCGATCGTTGCACTGTGCCGCGCGCTGCACCCGGTCATCGTCGCCATCCTGTTCGTCAAGGCCGTGGGCTTTGGCGCGCTGGCCGGCATCCTGGCGCTGACCGTCGCGTCGATTGGCTTCATCGGCAAGCTCTTTACCGAGGCCATCGAGGAAATCTCGCTCAAGCAGGTCGAAGCGGTGCGCGCCACCGGCGCCTCGTTCGCCAACGTCATCGTGTTCGGCGTGCTGCCACAGGTGTTCGCGCGGTTCATCGGCTTTGCCACCTACCAGTTCGACTCCAACCTGCGCAACTCCACCATGGTGGGGATCGTGGGCGCGGGCGGCGTGGGCGGCACCCTGTTCTCGGCCTTCCAGCGCTTCGATTACGACTTCGTCAGCGCCATCCTGCTGACCCTGATCGCGATCATCATGCTGGGTGAAATCCTGGCCGGCTTCGTGCGGGCGGTGTTCCTGGACAACCTGGGTTTCGACCGCATCCTGCAAAGCCGCTTCGCGGGCGCCCGCGGCATCGGCAGCAGCAAGCCGGCGGCCGCACGCAAGGCGGAGGTGGAAGAATGAACGCCCACGTCTCCCCCTTGAACCCCGCGGGCCAGCCCCGCGTCTGGCAACGCTACAGCATGGGCCAGCGCCTGCTGCGCTTCGCGCTGTATCTGCTGCTGGTGGCGGCGGTCGTGCAAGCGATCCGCGGCGTGGAGGTCATCCCCGAGTTCCTGTACGACGCGCCGGAACAGATGGCCGACCTCTTTCGCCGGATGTGGCCGATCGATTGGGCCTACTACCCGGGCGGCGTGCATGATGCGCTGATCGAAACGCTGCACATCGCCACCTTGGGCACCATTCTTTCGGTGTTCATGGCGGTGCCGGTGGGTCTGCTGGCGGCCAACAATCTCACGCCCAGCAAGACCATCAACATGCTGGCCCGGCTGATCCTGGTGTCCAGCCGCTCGGTCAACTCGCTGGTGTGGGCGCTGCTGTTCATCGCCATCTTCGGACCCGGCGCACTGGCCGGCACGCTGGCCATCGCCTTCCGCTCGATCGGCTTTGTCGGCAAGCTGGTCGGCGAAGCCATCGAGGAAGCGCAGCGCGGCCCCATCGAAGCCGTCACGGCTACCGGCGCCAGCAAGGCTTCGGTGATCTGGTATGCCTATTGGCCGCAGATCCGCCCGGCGTTCTGGTCCATCGTGCTGCTGCGCTGGGACATCAACGTGCGCGAATCGGCAGTGCTCGGGCTGGTCGGGGCCGGCGGTATCGGCATGGCGCTGGACACCGCGCTGAACCTGTTCCAGTGGGACCGGGTCGCGCTCGTGCTGGCCGCCATCTTTGTGGTCGTCGTGCTGGCCGAAATCATCATCACCCAGGCGCGCAAACGCATCCTGTAGCGCCGCCGCACCGCTTTACGCTTGTCGGTTTCCCCTGACCAGCGCTCCTTCGCCGCCCCAACTGGGGCGGCGTTTTCTTTGGGCGAACGGATTCCGGTGTCCGACACCGCACTTTCCTTTCCGTTCGCAGGCAACGCAAAAGCGCTTCGCCGCCCTTGATGGGCTGCCTTGTTTTTGCGGCGCGATCGCGTCTATTCTCCATGTGAACAAAATATGACCGGTCATCAAAACGCACCCCCGCCTTGATTAACATCTTGCCTTTTGCCGTTGGACACCCGCTGCCATGTCGGAACAGGAATTGAAACTGCACGTGCCCACGGCTTCGCGCCAGGCCGTGCTGCGTGAAGTCAAGCAACGCGAGGCGACACGCATCCGCTTGCATGCCATGTATTTCGACACGCCGGAACGCGAGCTTGCGCGGGCGCGCATCGCCATCCGGTTGCGGCAGGAAGGGCCCGATTGGGTCCAGACGCTGAAGATGCCCGGCGCCGATGCGATCTCGCGCATCGAGATGAACCACCCGCGGCCGGGTCCCGTGCTCGATCTTTCGGTTTATGCCGGCACCGAAGTCGAGGGCCCGCTGTCTGCCATCAAGGGCGAACTTGGCCTGCGCTACGAAACCGACGTGCAGCGCCTCTTGCGCAAGATCCGCACGCGCTTCGGCACGGTAGAGCTTGCCTACGACACCGGCATCCTGCGCGCCGGCGCGCTGGAACTGCCCATCTCCGAACTGGAATTCGAACTGGTGTCGGGCCGTCCCGCCGCCATCTTCGCCGCGGCGCGCGGCTGGCAACAGCGCCATGCGTTGATCCTGGATCCGCGCAGCAAGTCCGAACGCGGCGACGCGCTGGCCCAATTGGCGCATCGACTGGCCGAGGTCGACGCCGCTGCCGGCGATGACCACGAAGC
>DMTA01000423.1 GCA_003454835.1 Achromobacter sp.
CAGCTCGGCCGCCACGCGCCCCGACAGGCCGGTCGCGCCGAACATGCGGCCGTGGCGCGGCAGCGACTGGCGCAGGATCGCAATCACACCGACGCGCTGGCCGAGCGTGAGCGCGGTCAGCATGCCGCATTCGCTGATGCCCAGCACCGGCTTGCGCGTGGCTTCGCGCACCGCGTGCAGGCCCGGGTCGCTGAAGCACGCGATGACATAGCCTGCGGCGGCCGCGCCGTGCTCGGCATCCAGCTTGCGCACCAGGGCGGCGAGCGGCAGCGTCACGCTTTCGACGTCAAGCTGGGTCTGGACGCCCGCCGGCCCTTCGGCCAGCGTCAGACATTGGATGCGCGGACCGCCGGCCATGCGCAGCGGTTCCAGCGCCGCGTCGAACGCGTCCGTCACGGCCTGCGTGGAATTGGGATTGATCACAAACAGGGTCTGTTCCATTCGTCCGTCCTGGTCGTCCGTCCTGGTGGTGGCGGGGCCCGCGCCATGTTGGGGCGGGCCGGGGCAAGGTACGGCGCCAGTCTATCTGCGGGCGGCCTGAGCATGTATTGTCAATTTGTGCGCTGCCCTTAACCCTTTGTTATGCTCGTCGCGTCAATTCGGAGCGGGCGCGCCATGCAACTGAATCTGCGGCAAATCGAAGTTTTCCGGGCGGTGATGACGACGGGTTCGATCAGCGGGGCAGCCAAGCTGCTGTTCGTCTCGCAGCCCGCGGTCAGCCGGCTGCTGTCGCACACGGAACAGCGCCTGGGCTTCGCCTTGTTCGAGCGCATCAAGGGCCGGCTGTATCCCACGCCCGAATCGCGGCAGCTCTTTCGCGAAGTGGAAACGGTTTATGCCGGCGTGCGGCGCGTGGAGGAACTGGCCTCGGAATTGTCCGAGCGCCGCAGCGGCATCCTGCATCTGGTGTCCAGCCCCAGCATCGGCCACATGCTCGTGCCCCTGACGATCTCGCGCTTTCGCGAAACGCATCCGGACGTCAAGGTCACGTTCCAGCCGCTGACCCAGCAGCCGCTGACGCAGATGTTGCTGGACAACCGCGCCGAACTGGGCGTGGTGATCCTGCCCGTGCAGCACCCGAATCTGCTGACGCAGCCAATCGGCCAGGCCCGGCTGGTCTGCATCTGCCCGTACAACCATCCGCTGGCCCATCGGTCGCTGCTGTCGATCGGCGACCTGCTGCCCTACCCGCTGATTTCGTACGGCGGCGACACGCCATTCGGCATGCTGGTCGAGCAGATGTACCACGAGGCGGGACAGGCCCGCCGGCTGGCCGTGGAAGTGAGTTCGCCGCAGAACGCGTGCTCGCTGGTGCAGGCCGGCGCGGGCATCGCCATCGTCGATGAATTTTCAGTCAAGAGCCGCACGCAGGGCGACTTCGTGGTGCGCCCGATCGACCAGGCAAAGATCCTGACCGCGAGCCTGGTGCAGTCGCGCTTCGAGCCGCTGTCGCAGCTTGCGCAGGCCTTCGTGGAAGTGCTGCGCCACACGCTTTGCGAACAGGGTTTCGAGCTGTCCGCAACCGTCCAGACAAACCCTGCCAAGGGTAAACCTTGACTTAACTGGCTGTTATACCAAGGCAATAAAAAAGCAAGTGGAGTTCTAAAACTTCCGCTTTAGGATGACATCGAAACGTCGCTTCCGATTTCGGTTTTCACGCATCCTGACGGAGAAAAGATGGCAGCCTCCATCGACGCCAAAGGCGTCTTCACCATTTGCCCCACGCCCTTTGACGATGCCCTGCGGGTCGATGCCGACAGCATCCGCACGCTGGTCGACTTCCTGCTTGAAACCGGCGTGACCGGGCTGGCCATCCTGGGCTTTCTGGGCGAGCTGCACAAGCTGTCCAACGACGAGCGCCGGCTGGTGCTGGAGACCTTCGTGAAGCACACGGACGGCCGCGTGCCGGTGTGGGTCGGCGTGCGTGCCCACGGCATCGCCGGCGCCATCGAGCAGGCCCGCGAAGCGCAGGATCTGGGCGCATCGGCCGTGTTCGCGGCGCCCCTGGACAACGCCAGCGATGCGCTGCTGTTCGACTACTACAAGGCCGTCGCCGACGCCGTGAAGATTCCGGTCGTGATCCACGATTTTCCGGACTCCTTCGGCACCGAAATCCGCCCCGAGGTCGTGGCGCGGCTGGGCCGCGAAGGCGGCGTGCACATGATCAAGATGGAAGAGCCGCCGGTGGGGCAGAAGATCAGCCGCATCCGCGAACTGGTGCCGGACGCCGACATGGCCATCTTCGGCGGGCTGGGCGGCGTGTACTTCCTGGAAGAGCTGCAGCGCGGCGCGGTCGGCACGATGACCGGCTTTGCATTCCCGGAGATCCTGGTTGCCATCTACGAACGCTACGCCAGCGGCGATCACGCCGGCGCCGCCGCGATCTTCGACCGGTACTGCCCGCTGATCCGCTACGAGTTCCAGCCCAAGATTGGACTGGCTCTGCGCAAGTATGTCTATCAGCGCCGCGGCGCCATCAAGAGCCACGCGCTGCGCGCGCCGGCGATGCGTATCGATCCGGTGACCGCGGCCGAACTGGAAGCCACCGTTGCGCGCGTCGGCCTGTCGCTGGCCGCCACCGGCCGCCAACCCGTGCAGGGTTGAAAGGAGCACACGCATGGATCTCGGAATCAAGGGCAAGCACGCGCTGGTGTGCGCGTCGAGCAAGGGGCTGGGCTACGCCTGCGCACTCTCTTTGGCGCGCGAAGGCGTGAATCTGGTGATGGCCGCTCGCACGGCCACCACGCTGGACGCCGCGGCGGACGCGATCCGCCGCGAGACCGGCGCGTCGGTC
>DMTA01000238.1 GCA_003454835.1 Achromobacter sp.
GGACTTCGCGGTGATAGCCGGCCGGTCATCCCGCGCCGGCATCGCGTCCTCCCCCATCGGCGAGGCGCACTTCTCCTGGGTCGCCGCGCCCTCGGTGCTGCAACCCGCCGAGACCGGCATGACGATGGCCTTGCTGGCCAGACTGCCGCTCGTCACCCTGCCCGCAGGCGCGGGTACCACGCGCATCATCGACGACTGGCTCGGCGGACGCGAAGCCGCGGGCGAGCGCCTGTGCTGCAACAACTGGGGCGCCATCGTCGGGCTGCTGATCGAGGGCACGGGCGTGGGGCTGCTGCCCAGCCATTGGGCTGAAAAGCTCCAGGCCGAAGGCAGCCTGCGCGTCCTGCACGGCGAGCCCGAACTGGCCGCCTTGCCCTATGCGTTCCAGTACCGGCGCGACGACGTCCGGCCGCTGGTCGCCATGCTGCGCGACACGGTTGCCGCGTCGGCCGATTTCTCGGCGCCTTGCCGCCTGCCCTGATCCATTCGTCCGCAAGGCGGCCGCCACGGGCGTATAGTGGGCGGCGCGCCACCCACCGGTCTATACAATCGCCGCGCGCCTGGCGCAGAATCCAACAACACGTGCGCACGAGGGGGATGGGCCCGGCGATGCGGCACGACCCGGGGTCTGTTGCTCCCTGCCAGGCGGTGCGACCGCGCACGAGACGACAGATCCTGACGGAATCGACGGAGATCATTCATGCGTAAACTTTGCCTCGCCATGGCCATGGGGGGAATGCTGGCCACCGGATTGGCGAACGCCCAGTCCACGCTGCGTATCGGGCTGCAGGACGACCCGGACGTGCTCGATCCTGCGCGCGCCCGCACCTTTGTCGGCCGCATCGTGTTCGCCTCGCTGTGCGACAGGCTGGTCGACATCACCCCCGACCTGAAGATCGTGCCGCAGCTCGCGCAATCCTGGACTGTCGGCCCGGACAACAAGACGCTGACCTTCAAGCTGCGCACGGATGCCGTGTTCCATGACGGCACCCCGATCAACGCCGCCGCCGTCAAGGCCAACCTCGACCGCGCCCGCACGTTGCCGGACAGCAACCGCAAGAGCGAGCTGGCCACCGTCGCCAGCGTGGACGCGCCCGACGACCAGACCGTGGTGCTGAACCTGTCGGAACCGGACGCCTCGCTGCTGTCGCAGCTGTCCGACCGCGCCGGCATGATGATTTCGCCCGCCAGCTTCGACAAGGATCCCGGCGGCAAGCCCGTGTGCTCGGGCCCGTACCAATTCAAGGAGCGCGTGCAGAACGACCGCATCGTGCTCGAGAAATTCCCCAAGTACTGGGACGCGGCCAACTACCACTTCGACCGACTCGTCTACACGCCGATTCCGGACAACACCGTGCGCCTGAACAACCTGCGCGCCGGCGACCTGGACATCATCGAGCGCGTGGCGCCCAGCGACGCCAAGGCCGTCAAGGACGACGCCAGCCTGCGTCTGGCGCCGGTGACCGGCCTGGGCTTCCAGTCCATTTCCGTGAACCTGGCCAATGGCGCGCGTGCCGACCATCCGCTCGCCAAGGACAAGCGTGTCCGCCAGGCGCTGGACCTGGCCATCGACCGCGACGTCCTGAACCAGGTGATCGGCGAAGGCATGTTCCAGCCCGCCCACCAACCGTTCCCGCCCGCCAGCTTTGCCTACAACAAGTCCTTCGACCGCCCGGGCCGCGATCCCAAGAAGGCGCAGGCGCTGCTGAAGGAAGCCGGTTACGACCGCGTGAAGGTGGAAATCACCTTCGGCAACAACACCACCATGCAGCAGGTCTTCGAACTGGTGCAGGCCATGGGCGCCGAAGCGGGCTTTGACATCTCCCTGCGACCGGTCGAGTTCGCCTCGCTGCAATCCTCGCTGGCGCGCGGCGACTTCCAGATCGGCCAAAGCGGCTGGTCGGGCCGGGTCGATCCCAGCGGCAACATCCACCAGTACCTGAGCTGCAAGGGCAACCTGAACGACGGCAAATTCTGCGACCCCGCCGTCGACAAACTGCTCAACGACGCCCGCGCCGAAGCCGACACCACCAAGCGCCGTGCGATGTACGACCAGGTGCTGGCCGCGATGCAGGATCAGCGTCCGATCATCTATTTGTTCTACCTGCCGTGGACGTTCGGCGTGCAGGCCAAGTTGGACGGCTTCGTCCCGTACCCCGATGGTCTGATCCGCCTTAAGGGTGTCTCGAAGAAGTAAGCCCACCCCCTACCCGCTGGCGCGGGCCAGGTAGGGCCCACCCCCTACCCGCTAGCGCGGGCCCCCTCAAGGGGGCGACACCTGCGGACCGGCGGAGCCGGATCCGCGGTGTCCCGGATGGCGTCATTTGCTGCTGTGGAGCGGTTACCCGTATGCGGAGGTGTCCGACACCCTCTGAGATGCTGTGCCGAGTTGCCCACCGTCTCCCCAGGGTGTCAGACACCGCCAGCCAATAGCAGCACAGTCGCCATCCATGGGTGTCCATGGGTGTCAGACACCCGAATCAGTCCTACAAAACACCTGGGTGTCAGACACCCGAATCGGTCTTACATCCAACATCAGGACCCACCATGTTTACGACTCGCCCGGAAATCCTCGGCACCTTCGGTGTCGTGACGTCCACCCATTGGCTGGCCAGCTCGGCCGGCATGTCGCTGCTGGAGCGCGGCGGCAATGCTTTCGATGCCTGCGTCGCCTCGGCGTTCGTGCTGCAGGTGGTCGAACCTCACCTGGTCGGTCCGGCCGGCGAAGTGCCGGCCGTGTTCTATTCGGCACGCACCGGCAAGGTCGAGGTCCTGTGCGGGCAGGGCACCACGCCCGCCGCCGCCACACTCGAACGCTACCGCGCCGAAGGCCTGAAACTCATCCCCGGCAACGGCCTGCTCGCCACCGTGATCCCCGGCGCGTTCGACGCCTGGATGCTGCTGCTGCGCGACCACGGTACGATGCGCATGCGCGACGTGCTCGAACCCGCCATCTATTACGCGGAACACGGCCATGCCCTGATGCCGCGCATCTCCAACACCATCGCCGGCCTGAAGGATTTCTTCGAAACCCACTGGCCGACGACCGCCCAGGTCTATGTGCCGGGCGGGCAGGTGCCGCAGGCCCGCAAGCTGTTCCGCAATCCGGCGCTGGCCCGCACCTGGACCCGCGTGCTGCAAGCCGCAGAAGGCGCCGGCGCCGACCGTGAACGCCAGATCGAGGCCGCGCGCGACGCGTTCTACCGCGGTTTCATCGCCGAAGAGATCGACCGCTTCGCCCGCAACACCGACGTCATGGACGAAAGCGGCGCCACCCATCGCGGCGTCATCACGGCTGACGACCTGGCCGGCTGGTCCGCCAGCTACGACGAACCGCTGACCTACGACTATCACGGCTACACCGTCGCCAAGGCCGGCGCCTGGAGCCAGGGCCCGGTCTTCCTGCAGACGCTTGCCATCCTGAAAGACATGGACCTGGCGGGCGTCAGCCCCACCAGCGCCGCGTTCATCCACCGGGTCACCGAAGCCATGAAGCTCGCCTTTGCCGACCGGGAAGCCTACTACGGCGACCCGGCCTTCATCGACGTGCCGCTGGCCCATCTGCTGTCCGACGCGTACAACGCCGAACGCCGCCAACTGATCGGGGAGGGCGCGTCGCACGACCTGCTGCCGGGCCAAGTGCCTGGTTTCGAGGCGCAGGTCGCGCGGGTCATGGACACCTTGGAGCGCCTGTCGCCCGTCACCGCGCCCGGCAGCGCCACCAATGAACCGACGCTTGCCGACATGCGCGCCTCGGCCAAGCGCGGCGACACCACGCATGTGGACGTGATCGACCGCTGGGGCAACATGATCTCGGCCACGCCGTCCGGCGGCTGGTTCCAGTCCTCGCCGGTCATTCCCGAACTGGGCTTCGGCCTGAACACCCGCGCCCAGATGTTCTGGCTGGAAGAAGGTCTGCCCGGCACGCTGGCGCCGGGCAAGCGCCCGCGCACCACGCTAACCCCGTCGCTCGCGTTGCGCGACGGCAAGCCCTATCTGGCCTTCGGCACGCCGGGCGGCGACCAGCAGGAGCAATGGCAGCTCCTGTTCTTCCTGCGTCACGTGCATCACGGGTTGAATCTGCAGGAAGCGATCGATCTGCCGATGTCGCACACCATGCATTTCCCTACCTCGTTCTACCCGCGCGACCGCAAACCGGGTCATCTGGCGCTGGAGGCCAGCTTCGGCGCCGAGGTCATCGCGGCCCTGCGCCAGCGCGGACACCAGATCGAAGAATTGCCCGAGTGGTCCGTCGGCCGGCTGACCGCAGCCTCGCGCGATGCGGACGGACTGCTGCATGCGGCCGCGACGCCGCGCCTGATGCAGGCATACGCCGTCGGCCGTTGAACGGACGGCGCACGCTTTCTTACAAAGCGAGCGCCGTCCGGCGTCTTGCGGCGGTTTACCCGCTTAGGGTATGTTTGTCGCATGACGCCATCCGAGCAGAGCCCGGCAACAGCGGCTCGACCCCTTACGGGAACAGAACCCTTATTCATCGTCCTCAATGAAGGATCGGGGCGCGGCGACGCGCAGGTCCTGCAGGACACCATCCGCAAAATCCTCGACGAGGCAGGGCGGCGCTACGAACTCATGTCCGTCGACGATCCGTCGCGGCTGACGGACGTGGCGCGCCAGGCGGTCAAGCGTGCCCAGGACGAGCAGGGCGTCGTCATCGCCGCGGGCGGCGACGGCACGCTCAATGCCGTTGCGGGCACGGTGCTGGGACAAGGGGTGCCCTTCGGCATCCTGCCGCAGGGCACTTTCAATTACTTCGGCCGCACCTACGGCATCTCGCAAGAGACCGAAGTGGCGCTGCGCGGTTTCCTGCAAGGCACCATCCGCCCGGTGCAGGTCGGCCTGCTGAACGGCCGCCTGTTCCTCGTCAACGCCAGTCTCGGCCTGTATCCGCAACTGCTCGAAGACCGCGAGGCCTACAAGCAGCGCTACGGGCGCAGGCGCTGGGTCGCGCTGTGGTCGGGCCTGGTCACGCTCTGGCGCCAGCCGCGCCAGCTTGGCCTGGAACTTGAATTCGAGGGCAAGTCACGCAGCCTGCGGTCGCCGACGCTGGTCGTGGGCAACAACAAACTGCAGTTGGAACACATTGGCATCGAGAACGACGAGCTCGACCGCAACCGGCTGATCGCCATGGCGGCGCGTCCCGTGGGCACGCTGGCCCTCTATGGCCTGCTGGTGCGCGGCCTGCTCAGCCGGATGGGCGACGCCGAGAACGTGATCAGCTTCGCCTTCGACAAGCTCACGGTCGGTGTGCGTGGACGGCGCCGGGTCAAGGTGGCGATGGACGGCGAGATCTCGTGGATGGATACGCCGCTTGAATTCAAGGTGGCGAGCGATCGCCTGCCCCTCGTGGTGCCGGCGGACCCCGAGCTTCTGGACCGCTCATGACGCGGATTTTGCATTTGTCGGACACCCATTTCGGCACTGAGCGCAAGGCGGTCGTCGAAGCGGTGCTGGACCTGGCGCGGCAGTTGTCGCCCGATCTGGTGGTGCTCAGCGGCGACATCACCCAGCGTGCCCGCCGCAGCCAGTTCGCCGCGGCCCGCCGGTTTATCGAACGCCTGGCGCTGCCGGTGCTGGCCGTACCCGGCAATCACGACATTCCGCTCTACAACGTATTCGCACGCGCCCTCAATCCCTACGGCAACTACAAACGCGCGCTGGGGCCGAACCTCGAACCCGTGTTCGAAAACGATGGCGTGCTCGCCATCGGAGTGAACACCACGCGGCCAAAGCGCCACAAGGATGGCGAGGTCTCCGATGTCCAGATCGCCCGCGTCGCCCAACGGCTGCGCCAAGCCCGGCCGGGCCAGTTGCGCATCGTCGTGGCGCACCACCCGGTGCGCGCCAAGGTCGAGTCAGACCTGTCCAATCTGCTGATCGGCCGCGAGCGTGCACTGTCGGCCTGGGCGCAGGCGGGCGTCGACCTGGTGCTGGGCGGTCACATACACTTGCCTTACGTGCTGCCGCTGACCGCGCCGACCGGACCGGCCGGCTGGATCGTCCAGGCCGGAACGACGTGCTCACAACGCGTGCGCGGCACCGTGCCCAATTCGTTGGGCGTGATCACCCGCTCCGCAGAGGACGGCCAGCAGGTCTGCCACGTCGAGCGATGGGATTATGCGGCGGGTGCGCATGCCTTCGCCCCGGTCGACAAGACGCTGGTCTCGCTGTAGCAGTGGGCGCGGACCCCGCGCAACTTTCTTTTTGATGGCGCATTCATGACCGATGTGTACGCGGCATGGGCCGCGGCCCATGCCCTCTCTTTGTTTGTCGCGCTGACGCTGGCCGCTGGCGGTGTGGCGGTGCTCTTCATGCGCGTCCACGGCCGGTTGTCCGGCAACGGCCGCGCCGCGCTCTTTGCCGCGACGGCGGGCGTGTCCTTTGCGTTATTCCTCGCGCTGGCCCTGGCCGTCGAAAGCCGAGGGACGATCGTGGCGTTCGACAGCGCGCTCGCCGATGCGCTCAGCATGTCCATGTCGACGTCGATGCTGTGGCTGCTGTCCTGGATCACGTACCTGGGTGACCGCAACCTGCTCACGGTCGTCGCCGTGCTGATGACGATTGCGCTGCTGTGGCGCGGGTCGTGGCAGCTTGCGCTGTTCTGCGCCGTTGCGACCGGCCTGAACGGTGCGCTCAACTGGCTGTTCAAGCACACGTTCGAGCGCGTGCGCCCCGACCACGATCACGGCTACGTCATGGCGACCGGCTGGAGCTTTCCCAGCGGCCACTCGTCGGCCGCGATGGCCGTTTACGGCACGGCCTGCTACCTGATGTGGCGTTTCGCGCCGCCTGCGTGGCGGCTGCCCTGCGTGGCGTTCATGGCGGCGCTCATCATGGCCATCGGCCTGAGCCGCATCCTGCTGCAGGTGCATTTCGCGAGCGACGTCGCGGCCGGGTTTGCGGTCAGCCTTGGATGGCTGGTCTTGTGCGTGGCAGCCATTGAACGGCTGCACGTTTCAGGCAGGGCGGTTCAGGGCGTCCAATAGGCGCGCCTCGACGGCGCCAACGGCGCCCGCCTGCAGCGGCGCGCAGGTGTAGCGCCC
>DMTA01000237.1 GCA_003454835.1 Achromobacter sp.
CGTGGCGCCGCCGCCGGCGCCGTTGATTCCGCCCGCCGTGCTGCGCAGCCGCGACGACATCCGCAAACGTGCGGAGCCGGAAGCGGCCATACCGGATGGCGACGCCGAAGACGACGACTTACCCGACGACGACTACCCCGACGATGACGGCGAGCGATTCCAGCGCGAGCAGGAGCCGTTCCACGCCGCGCCCGCGCAGCGGGCTCCCGCGTTTCGCAACGAACCCATCGTCGCCAGCCGGTCTGACGAGCCGACGCTGGACTGGCGCGCCGGGCAGGCGCGCACCGATGTGCGCCAAAGCCCACGCCAAGACCCGCGCCTCGGTCCGCACCACGACATAACCGACGACCGTCACGACGATCTGCACGACGACGTGCGCGACGACGTGCGCGACAACGAGCGCGACAACGAGCGCGACGACGAATACGAGGACGAAGACGACCTCGATCATGGCGCCCACGAGCCGGTGCTGGGCGACACGCGCACGCGTTATTCCAGCGCCACTGACGTGGGCCGTGCGCCGCCCGAATTCCTGGATCAGGATCGTATCGAGCGCAGCGGCTTCGTGCGCAAGCTGTGGGGCTACGCGTGCCTCGCAGGCCTGATCGTGCTGGCCCTGCAACTGCTCTACGCATACCGCACCGACCTGGCCAATTCCGTGCCTGCGCTGCGTCCGGTCCTGGAAGCCGTCTGCAAGCCGCTTGATTGCACCGTCGGCTATGCGCGCCGGCGCGATCTCATCAGCATTTCGTCGTCCTCGCTGCAGCCGCCCGCGGGCGCCGCCGCCATCGACGACGGACGCACCCGTCTGGTGCTGACCGTAATGCTGCACAACCGCTACGACAAGCCGCAGTATTGGCCGGCACTGGTGCTTGAGTTGAACGACCTGTCCGACACGGTGGTCGTGCGCAAAGTGCTGATGCCCGAGAATTACCTCACGCCCGAGCAGTTGAAGGGACCGTTCGGTCCCCAGGGCGCGTTGAAGATTTCAGTCCCCATTGAAGTGACCGGCGTTCAGGTCAATGGCTACCAACTCGACAAGTTTTTTCCGTAAAGGATGACAAGCATGGCAACCCCTGTTCTGGTCTGCGGTTCGATGGCGTTCGACACCATTGCGGTGTTTGAAGGGCGCTTCAAAGAACACATTCTTGCCGACCGCATCCAGTCGCTGAGCGTATCGTTCCTGGTGCCCAGCATGCGCAAGGAATTTGGCGGCTGCTCGGGCAACATCGCCTACAACATGAATCTGCTGGGCGGCACGCCGGTGCCGGTCGCCACCATCGGCGAGGACGCCGGCGAATACATGCAGCGTCTGTCGGGTCTGGGCATCGACGTCAGCCGCGTCAAGGTCATTCCCGACACGTTCACGGCACAGTGCTTCATCACGACCGACCTGGACGACAACCAGATCACCGCCTTCCACCCGGGCGCCATGTCGTTTGCCGCGCAAAACGACCTGAGCGATGCCGACGCCGCCTGGGCCATCGTTGCCCCGGACGCGAAAGAGGGCATGTTTGCCCATGCCGAACGCCTGCACAAGCGCGGCATCCCCTTCATTTTCGACCTCGGGCAGGCCATGCCGCTGTTTGACGGCGCGGACCTCGAGCGCATGCTCAAGCTGGCGCAGGCCCTCACGGTCAACGACTACGAAGCCGGCGTGGTCGAGCAGCGTACGGGCCGCAGTGTCGCGGACATCGCGCGCACCCTGCAGGCCGTGGTCGTGACCCGTGGCGCCGAAGGCGCGACCCTGCACACCGAAGGCAAGACCATCCAGATCGAACCCGTGCGCGCCTCGCAGGTGGTGGATCCCACCGGCTGCGGCGACGCGCAGCGCGGTGGTCTGCTGTACGGCCTGACCAGCGGCTGGAGCTGGGAAGACAGCTGCCGCCTGGGCAATGTCATGGGCGCCATCAAGATCGCGTCGCGCGGCCCGCAGAACCATGTGCCGACGCGTGCCGAGATCGACGCCGTGCTGCACGCCACGTACGGCATCCATCTGCCCGCCTGATCGGCCAGGACTTCCCGGGAACCGACACCCCCGCACACAGGTCGAACGTCAGCGCATATTCAATGGCAACGGGCTGTAGCCCGTTGTTTCGCGCCTGAGTTTGCAGCTTCTGGCGGAGCGTTTCAGTCTGTTGCGGGTGCGCTTGCCGGGCGTTGCGGGCGGAGTATCATCAGTCACCGTCGGTCGTGCCCGAATGAGGAGTCCAAATGAATCATATAAAGTCTTTTTCCCTGGTGACGCCGCGTGCCGGCCGTTGGCTGGCTGTCGCGGCAGTGGTGACATCGATGGCAGTACTTGGCGGTTGCGCAAACCCCAGCGCCTCCAGCGGCGTATACAGCTACGATCAAGCGCAGCGCGAACAGATCGTCCGTAACGGAACGGTCACCGGCGTGCGTCCGATCGTCATCCAGAACGACAAGTCCAGCGGCGTCGGCATGGTGGCCGGCGGTGCGTTGGGCGGCGTGGCCGGCAACGCGATCGGTGGCGGCACGGGCCGCACCATCGCCACTGTCGGCGGCGTCATCCTTGGTGCGCTGGCCGGCAATGCCGTCGAGAACCGCGCACAGAAGAATTCCGGCCTGGAAATTACGGTGCGCCTGGATAACGGCGAGACCCGTGTGGTCGCCCAGGAAGCCGACGTGCCCATCAGCGTGGGCCAGCGCGTCCAGGTGATCAGCGGCGCCGGTCCGACCCGCGTCACGCCGATGTAATCGGCCCAGCCGCATCAAAAAAGCCCGCGCAAGCGGGCTTTTTTTGTCGCTCGGCCGCAACGCAGCCCCCCGGGATTTACCCGCGAACGTTACCTTTCCGAGCCTTTTCTCGCCATTTACTCCATAAGTTTCATGGCGATTCGACGGCCGAAGTGCAATGATTGCGACGTCGCGGCAGTCCGGATTTAATGTAACCACGTGCTTCCGGAAGCCCCGCTTGCTGGCTGGAATTTTTCAGTTTGGTTTCAGCTATTTTCTGTATCCTCGTCGCCTGAATCCCGGGGCGGGGGATGGTTTGCCGAACAGGCAACGTTACGCTGCAATACCTATGCATACCGAGCAAGAACTCCACACCAAGATCGGCGAGATCGTCGAGTCGATCGTCATGAAGAAAGTCACCCCCGACACGCAACTGATTGCCACCGGCCTGGTCGATTCGCTCGCCGCGGTGGACATCACGCTGGCGGTCGAATCCGAGTACGGCTGCAGCATTCCGGCTCCCGAAATCGCAGAGCACCTTCAGTCGGTCCGCGTGCTTGCCGGCTATGTCGCTGCCCATACTTCGTAATACGCGTTTGCTGTCGCACGTCGCGGCGGCAGCCACGGCAGTGGCGTTGGCGGTGGGCACGTATTGCGGCGCGGACGACCTGCTCAGCCGCGTCGTCAATCCGTCGGCATCGCCCTCGGCTATCGCGGCCGACAAGAGCAACTACCTGCCCAATCTTGGGCCGGACTGGGGCACCCAGCACGTCAATCTGAACCGTCTGGGCAACGCCCTGAGCGACGGCACGCTGGTGGTGCTGGGATCGTCCGAGCTGTCCAGCCACGACCTGCGCTTCGTTCCCTACCGCTTCTTTCCCGAAGAGTTGAAGGTGCCGACGCTCGCGTACGGCCACGCGATGTTCCAGTCGTACGGCATCGTCAGCGTGCTGGAATCGGTGTCTGATTCGCTCACGCCCAACACGCGCCTGGTCATCATGCTGTCGCCTGCCTGGTTCGCCTCGGGCGGCCAACTGCCGCGCAGCGCGTTCGCCGAGCACGTCACGGGACCGGTCTGGGACCGGTTGTGGGACCAGCCCAGCACGCGCGAGCAGATGCAGAACTGGATCAGCGACAACGCGAACTGGGGCTTGCTGTGGCTCATCGTCAACGGTCAGGTGTCAGAGCTGAAGGACAAGCTGGCGCTGTGGTGGAATGCGCGTCAGGCGCCGGCGCCCGACAAGCCGCGCAGCAAGCTGTCCGTGCCTGCGCACCGCTTCGTGTCCTGGCCGGCGTCGGCCCGGTTGAATTCGGGGCAGTGGTCCCAGATCACGCACGAAGCGCGCGTCGTCGAACACAACCTCGGCGGCAACAACCCCTACGACGTGCGCGACGACTACTACAAGCAGTACCTCGCGCCGCTGTACTCGCCCGCGCGCAATGAGTTCGCCGACGTCGATCCCATCACCCGCACCGAACTCGGCGATCTCTCGCGTGTGATGGCGCTGCTGCAAAAGCGCAAGGTCAAGGCGTACTTCGTCATCCAGCCGTTCAACCCCAAGCTCATCCTGGACGTCGAACGGTTCGATCCGGTGGTGGACGCCATCACGGGCATGTGCACGCGCTATCAGATGGGGTGTCTGGATCTTTACAGCATTCCCTTCGAGCCCGGCATGCTGCGCGATGACATGCACCTGGCCGAACTCGGCTGGGCCATGGCCGATCAAGGCATTGCGGAGTATTTTTCCCGATGAAATTCTTTCGTAAAGACGAAGCCCGCAATGCGGGTGCGCCCCGGGCGCGCCGCTTCTTCTGGCACCTGTGCCTGTACGTGGGGGTGATCCTCGTGTTCGTGCTGCAGGCGCAGCCCACGACGGGCAGCGGCGGACCGATCAAGGTCGAATTCCAATACCAGCAGTTCTGAGCGCACCATGGAACTCTTCGCAAGCTTGAGCTTCTTCGGCGGCGCCCTGTTCGGCGGCCTGGGCCTCGTCGCCTATCGGTCGTCCGGCATGCCGCTGCGCATCGGCTATCGCCACATCATCGGCGTCATCTGTCTGGGCGTGTGGATGGCGGTGTTCTGGGCGCGGCCGTACCAGCCCATGGCGCTCTTCGCCATTTCCGGCGCCGCGCTGTGGGCCATGCGCCGCAATTACATACCGACCTGGCTGGCGGTGATCATCACGATGACGCCGTTGCTGCTGGTCAAGACCGGCGTATCGCATCTGGGCGCCATGCTCGGATTGTCCTTCGCCACCTTCCGCGCCATCGACGTGCTGCTGTTCGCGCCGCGCAACGAGCGCGTCTCGCCGCTGGATTACTTCATCTACCTGTTCTTCCCGCTGACGCTGCTGGCCGGTCCCATGTACCGCTGGCGCGCCTTCCAGGCCGATCTGAAGCGCGGCTACGAAGGGGTCAACCTGAACACTTGGCTGACCGGGCTGGAGCTCATCATGGTGGGCGTGATCCAGAAGTTTGGCCTTGCCGAACTCATCTGGCGTTACGGGCTGGCCACGCTGGACGCGCACGATTATTCGTTCACGGGCGTGGCGCTGAATGCCTCGCTCTACAGCGCCTACCTGTTCTTCGACTTTGCCGGCTACTCGACCATGGCGATCGGGATCGGCTTGCTGTTCGGTTTCACGCTGCCGATCAACTTCCGCAATCCGCTGGCCACGCTGAACCCGCAAGACTTCTGGCGGCGCTGGCACATCAGCCTGTCCGAATGGCTGCGCGACGTCGTGTTCATGCCGATCTACAAGGCGTTGAGCAAGACCAGTTTCTTCGGCCGCCATCGCCTTGCGGCGCAGAACATCGGCATCTTCGCGACGCTGCTGGCGATGGGCGTGTGGAATGGCCTGTCGCTGCACTACATCGTCAGCGGCCTGATGTTCGGTCTGTATTCGGTGGGCCACAACCTGCTGATCAACGCCGCGCGTACGCGGCCCGGGCTGCAGGCGTTGCTGGCCAAGCCCGTCATGCGCTTTCTGGGGCGCGTGCTCACCCTGATTCTGGCCGCGCTGGCGCTGTACGTGTTCAGCGGCCGCAGTCCCATCTGACGCCGGGAGCTTCGGCATGCGTTTCGACTTGAAGTCCTTCCAGTTCGCCGACGACGAACGCACGCCCGACGCGCTGGCCGTCGCCGCCGCCGACCGCAGCCTGACCTGGGCGCAGTTGCGCACCGAGGCCGAGGCCTGGGCCGAC
>DMTA01000471.1 GCA_003454835.1 Achromobacter sp.
GGCATTCGTGCGCGGGCTTTCCGTGGCCGCCCGACGCCTGGCCTACCAGCGCGCGCTCAGCAAGCGGGCTGCAGCCAAGGAAGGGCTCGATGGCGAAGTCGTCGTCGAAGAACCGACGCTGGACATCGAACAGGTCAATCAGCAGTCCCTGCGCCTTATCCGCCTGGCCTTGCTCGGTGGCTTCATCGCCGGCCTGTACTGGGTATGGTCGGACCTGCTCTCGGTATTCGCCTACCTCAACAACTTCGTGTTGTACGAATACACCAGCGGTACGGGCGCTGCGGCGAGCATGGTCCCCATCAGCCTCGGTGACCTGCTCGGCGCACTGGTGATCGTGGGCATTACCTTCGCCCTGGCCGGCAACTTGCCCGGCCTGCTGGAGGTGCTGGTACTGTCGCGGCTTAATCTGGCCCAAGGCAGTGCTTACGCCACCACCACGCTGCTGTCCTATGCGCTGGCCGGCTTCGGCATCGTCACCACGCTGTCCACCCTTGGCGTCAGCTGGGACAAGCTACAGTGGCTGGTGGCGGCGCTCTCGGTGGGCCTGGGTTTCGGCCTGCAGGAGATCTTCGCCAACTTCATCTCCGGCCTGATCATCCTCTTCGAACGCCCGGTACGGATCGGCGACGTGGTGACCATCGGCAACCTGTCGGGCACGGTCAGCCGGATTCGCATCCGCGCCACCACCATCACCGACTTCGATCGCAAGGACATCATCGTCCCGAACAAGACCTTCATCACCGGCCAGCTGATCAACTGGTCGCTGAGCGACACCGTGACCCGCGTGACGGTCAAGGTCGGTGTGGCCTACGGCTCCGACCTGGATCAAGTCAAGGCGCTGCTCTACAAGGCCGCTCAAGCCAACCCGCGCGTACTCAAGGACCCGGAGCCGCAGGTGTTCTTCCTCAACTTCGGCGAGAGCACCCTGGACCACGAGCTGCGCATCCATGTGCGCGATCTAGGCGACCGCAACCCGGCCACCGACGAGATCAACCGCTTCATCGACAGCGAGTTCACCAAGGCCGGCATCAACATCGCCTTCCGCCAGGTCGACGTGTTCCTGAAGAACTTCGCCGGCCAGCAGCTGCAGCTCAGTGCCACACCGAAGGCTGCCGGCGATGAGCAGAAGCCGGCCACCGACGATCGCGGCTGAGGAACGTCCGGGCACCGCGCACTATCCAACGTCCAGAACGCCCGGCTGCGGCCGGGCACTCCTCGCCCGCCTGCCGCCGCCGGAGACATCTTGAAAAGCCTGACTCAACTGACCTTCGACAACCGCTTCGCCCGCCTCGGCGATACCTTTTCCACCGAGGTCTCGCCGCAGCCGCTGAGCGACCCGCGCCTGGTAGTCGTCAGCGAGGCGGCCATGGCGCTGCTGGATCTGGACCCGGCCGAGGCCGAGCAGCCGCTGTTCGCCGAGCTGTTCTCCGGGTACAAGATCTGGTCGACCGCCGAACCGCGGGCGATGGTCTATTCCGGCCACCAGTTCGGCAGCTACAACCCGCAGCTGGGCGATGGCCGCGGGCTGCTGCTTGGCGAAGTGGTCAACGAGGCCGGCGAGTACTGGGATTTGCACCTCAAGGGCGCCGGCAAGACGCCCTATTCACGCATGGGCGACGGTCGCGCGGTGCTGCGCTCGTCGATTCGCGAGTTCCTCGCCAGCGAACATCTGCATGCGCTGGGCATTCCCAGCTCGCGGGCCCTGTGTGTCACCGGATCGGATTCGTTGGTGTACCGCGAACGCCCTGAGCGCGGTGCCATGCTGCTGCGCCTGGCGCCTAGCCATGTGCGCTTCGGCCATTTCGAGTTCTTCTATTACACCCGCCAGCACGCCGAGCTGAAACAGCTGCTCGAACACGTCATCGAGGCGCACTTCAGCGAACTGCTGGAACACCCCGAGCCGTTCCACGCATTCTTCCGCGAGGTGCTCGAACGCACAGCCGCGCTGATCGCCCGCTGGCAGGCCTACGGCTTCTGCCATGGAGTGATGAACACCGACAACATGTCGATCCTCGGCATCACCTTCGATTTCGGCCCCTACGCCTTTCTCGACGACTTCGACGCGCGCTTCATCTGCAACCACTCCGACGACACCGGTCGCTACTCCTTCGAGAACCAGGTGCCCATCGCCCACTGGAACCTGGCAGCGCTGGCCCAGGCACTGACGCCTTTCATCGAGGTCAAGGTGCTGCGCGAAACCATGGAGCTGTTCCTGCCGCTGTACGAAGCCGAATGGTTGGACCTGATGCGCCGGCGTCTGGGTTTCGCCCAGGCCGAAGCGGATGACGAGGCGCTGGTGCGCCGCGTGCTGCAACTGATGCAGGCCAGTGCCGTCGACTACACGAACTTCTTCCGCGAACTTAGCGAGAGCCCGGCCGAACAAGCGGTCCGCCGCCTGCGCGAGGACTTCGTCGATCTGCAGGGCTTCGATGCCTGGGCCGCGGACTATTGCGCGCGCACCGCACGCGAGGGCAGCGAGTCGGCCGAGCGACAGGCGCGCATGCAGGCGGTCAACCCGAAGTACATCCTGCGCAACTACCTGGCGCAGCAGGCAATCGAGGCGGCGGAAAAAGGTGATTACGCCCCCGTGCGCGAATTGCACGCCGTGCTCAGCCGCCCCTTCGAGGAACAGCCGGGCATGCAGCGCTACGCCGAGCGGCCGCCGGAATGGGGCAAGCACCTGGAGATCAGCTGCTCGTCGTGAGGCGGAAAATCGGCGTACCGACAGCTACTCGCCCAGCGGCAGCAGCACGCGGAACAGCGAGCCCTGGCCTTCCTCGCTCTGCACCTGAATGCGGCCGTTGTGCGCACGGACGATCTGGTCGGCGATGAACAGACCCAGTCCCAGACCGGCGCTGCTTTCGCTGCCTTCGGCACGTTCGAACTGGCAGAAGATGCGCTCCAGGCTCTTCGGGCTGATGCCGATGCCGTGGTCGCGCACCTCGATGCAAGCTCCCTCCGCACACGCTGCAACGCTGACCTGCACCGGTTTACCTGAGCCATAGCGCATGGCATTGGTCAGGAGGTTGGCCAGGACCTGTTCGATGCGAAAGGCGTCCCAGACGCCGATAATCGACTCGGCGCGCTCCAGTCGCAGCTCGCAACCGCAGGCTTCCATTTGCGCCGCGAAGCTCTCGACGACATTACCGACCAGCTCGGCAAGGTCGGTACGACTCGGACGAATTGACAGCTTGCCGGTGCGAATACGCGAGACATCGAGCATGTCGTCGATCAGGCGGATCAGGCTCTGGATCTGCCGCTCGTCCTTGTCCACCATGTTGCGCAGGCGCTCTTCGCTGAAGGCCTCGAGGTTGTTGCGACCGAGCTGCAGCTTGCGCAGCTGCACCTCGAGAATCAGGGTGTTGAGCGGCGTTTTCAGCTCGTGGGAGACGATCGACATGAAGTCATCGCGCATCCGCACGGCGCCCTCCAGCTCGGCCTGGGTGCTGCGCAGTTCGTCGAGCAGCACTTCCTGCTCACGACGGCTCCGTTCCAGAGCCTCCAGTTGGCGCGCCAGGCGCTTGCGCCCACGGTACAGATCGACGAACACGCTGACCTTGCTGCGCACCGCATGGGCATCCAGCGGCTTGTGCATGAAATCCACCGCGCCACTCTCATAACCCTTGAAGGCATAGTTGAGCTCACGGCCGGCGGCGCTGACGAAGACGATGGGGATCTGCTTGGTGCGTTCGGTGCCGCGCATCAGCTCGGCCAGCTGGAAGCCGTCCATGCCCGGCATCTGCACGTCGAGGATTGCCAGCGCGAACTCGTGACGCAGCAGCAGCTCCAATGCCTGCTCGGCCGATTCGGCCTGATGAACCCGTATACCGGGCGCCTGCAACAGTGCATCCAGGGCCAGCAGGTTCTCCGGCAGGTCATCGACGATCAGTAGATTTACCTCGTCGGTACGGTCGGGCATGGTCACTCCAGTTCTCGCAACAATCGGTGAATGTCGCGTAGGGGCAAGATGTAATCCGGCGCGAAGCGTCGCAGAGCGGCGCGAGGCATGGTCGGTACGGCCGCTTCGGCGGGGTCCTGAATCACGGTCAACCCGCCGCCGCGGTGAATCGCCTCGAGGCCGGCGGCGCCATCCTCGTTGGCGCCGGTCAGCAGGAAGCCCGCAACCCGCGGTCCCCAGGCATCGGCCGCCGATTCGAACAGCACATCAATCGACGGACGGGAAAAATGCACCGCGTCGTCCTGGCTCAGGGACAGGCTGCGGTCGCTCTCGACCAGCAGGTGGTAGCCGGGTGCGGCAAAGTACAGCATTCCGCAGCGTAACTGGTCCTTGTCGTCGGCTTCCTTGACCAGTAGCCGGGTTCTACGTCCGAAAATCTCGGCCAGATGCGTCGGGCCATTGGCCGGCACGTGCTGGACCACCAGGATCGGCAGACGGAAACCGCTCGGCAGCCCTTCGAGCACCATCCCGAGAGCCTCGAGCCCACCAGCGGAGGCGCCGATCACCACGGCCTCTATCGGCGGCTGGCGGCGGGTCTGCAGAATCGCCTGCGCGGAGCTGCTCATGACTTGCGGAAGATCCTTTCCGATTTGTTGAACGGCTCGTAGTAACCGGCATAGCCGGAGAACTCGACCGTCTCCTTGCTCCCCAGGCCGAGAAACCCGCGGTGGCAGAGCGACTCGTGGAACAGACCGAAGGCGCGGTCCTGCAGCGGCTTGTTGAAATAGATCAGCACGTTGCGGCAGGAGATCAATTGCGTTTCGGAAAATACGCTATCGGTGGCCAGGCTATGGTCGGCAAACGTAACCGTTTCTTTCAGCGACTTGTCCATGATCGCCGAGTCGTACGCTGCGGTGTAATAGTCGGAAAAGCTCTGCGTGCCACCGGCCTGCTGATAGTTGGCCGTGTACTGGCGCAGGTGGTCGATGGAGTAGATGCCCTGGCGCGCCTGCTCCAGCGAGCGCGGATTGATGTCGGTGGCATAGATGATCGAGCGCTCGAGCAGCCCTTCTTCCTTGAGCAGGATGGCCATCGAGTAGACCTCCTCGCCGGTGCTGCAGCCGGCAATCCAGATCTTCAGCGACGGATAGGTGCGCAGTACCGGCACCACCTGCTCGCGCAGCGCGCGGAAATAGCCGGGATCGCGGAACATCTCGCTGACCGGGATGGTGAGGTACTGCAGCAGATCCATGAAGGCCTGCGGGTCGTAGAGGATCTTGCGCTGCAGGGCCGAGATGCTCTCGCACTGCAACTGCTTCAACGCCAGCAACACCCGGCGCTTGAGCGAGGCGCCAGAGTAGTCGCGGAAGTCGTAGCTGTACTTGAGGTAAATCGCCTCGATCAGCAGCTTGAGTTCGATCTCGACGTTACGGTCGCCCATTTCACAGCAGCTCCACTTTCGGCAGCCAGACGCGGATCAGCGAGAACAGCCGGTCGAGGTCGATGGGTTTGGCCAGGTAATCATTGGCGCCCGAACGCAGGCAACGGTCCTGATCATCCTTCATCGCCTTAGCGGTCACCGCGATGATCGGCAGTTTGGCGAAGCGGGCATCCTTGCGGATTTCCTGCATGGCGGTGAAGCCATCCATCTCCGGCATCATGATGTCCATCAGCACCAGGTCAATGCCGGCCTCGTGCTGCAGCTTGTCGATGGCCTCCAGGCCGTTGCGGGCGATCTCCACCAGCGCGCCCTTCTGCTCCAGCGCGCTGGTCAGGGCGAAGACGTTGCGCACGTCGTCGTCCACCACCAGGATCTTGCGGCCCTCGAAGGCCTTCTCGCGGCTGCGCGCGCTTTTCAGCATCTTCTGCCGCTCCGGCGGCATGTCCGACTCGACCTTGTGCAGGAACAGCGTCACCTCGTCGAGCAGACGCTCCGGCGAGCGCGCGCCCTTGATGATGATCGAGCGCGAGTACTTGAGCAGCGCCGCCTCCTCGTCGCGGGTCAGGTTGCGCCCGGTGTAGACGATCACCGGCGGGAAGGAGCAGATGTCCTCCTTGGCCATGCGCTCGAGCAGTTCGCTGCCGTCCATGTCCGGCAGCTTGAGGTCGATGATCATGCAGTCGAACACCGTGTCGCGCAGCAGTTCGAGCGCCTGGGCACCGAACTCGACGGCGGTGATCTCGATGTCGACGTCCTCGATCAGCCGCGACATGCTCTCGCGCTGCAGCGCGTCATCCTCGACCAGCAGGATGCGCTTGACCTTCTGCGCCAGCTTGGCCTCCAGCCGGCTGAAGACGTCCTTGAGTTCTTCGCGGGTGGTCGGCTTCATCGCATAGCCCACCGCGCCCATCTGCAGGGCCGCTTCCTTGCGATCCTCCACCGATACCACATGCACCGGGATATGCCGGGTCGCGGGGTTTTCCTTGAGCCGTTCGAGCACCGTCAGGCCGGAGTGATCCGGCAGGCGCATGTCGAGCAGGATCGCGTCCGGCTTGTACTGCAGCGCGGTATCGAAGCCGTCGTCGGCGTTCTGCGCCAGCAGGCAGCTGTACTGCAGCTCATGCGCGAGATCGTGGAGGATGCGCGCGAACTGCGGCTCGTCCTCAATCACCAGCACGCAGCGCTCCTTGAGCGGGAATCTGTCGCGGTCATCGGCCAGGCGCGCCTGCGGTACCGCGGCGGCACGATTGAGCAGCTCACGCTCGTCGTGACGGATCGGCGCTTTGCTCGGCACAAGCGCCGGTTTGCTGCTCGGCTCCGGCTGGCAGCTCGGCTCCTGCATCACCGGCGCGGCGACGAGCGCTTCGCTGTAGTTCTGCGGCACGACCAGGGTAAAGGTGCTGCCGGCGCCCGGCTGGCTCTGCACTTCGATTTTTCCGCCGAGCAGATTGGCCAGCTCGCGGGAGATCGACAGGCCCAGACCGGTGCCACCGTAACGGCGGTTGGTGGTGCCGTCGGCCTGGCGGAATGCCTCGAAGATCAGTTCGTGCTGGTCGGGGGCCACGCCGATGCCGGTGTCGTGCACCGCAAACGACAGCATGCGGCCCGGCGCGCGGGTCACGCGCAGCGCGACGAACCCCTGCTCGGTGAATTTGATGGCATTGGACAACAGGTTCTTGAGCACCTGGCCCAGCCGCTGCGGATCAGTCCGCAGGGTGTCCGGCACGTCGCGCGCGATGTCCAGCTCCAGCGCCAGGCCTTTTTCCTGAGCCAGCGGCCGCAGCGGTTCCAGCAACCGCTGCAGCGCCGGGGTGACGGCCACGTCGTCGATTTCGACCGTCGCCTGGCCCGCCTCGATCTTGGCCAGGTCCAGGATGTCGTTGATCAGCGCCAGCAGATCGCGCCCGGCGGCGTTGATGGTCTGCGCGTATTTCACCTGTTCCGCCGTCAGGTTGCCCGTCTTGTTGTCGGACAGCAGTTTGGCCAGGATCAGCGTGGAATTGAGCGGCGTGCGCAGCTCGTGGCTCATGTTGGCCAGGAACTCGCTCTTGTATTGGCTGGCCTGCGTCAGCAGACGGGCCTTGTCGGTCAGCGCGCTCTGCACCCGCAGCAACTGCTCGGTCTGCGATTCCAGATTGAGGTTGGTCTGCTCCAGCTCGGTCTGCTGCAGTTCCATGCGCGCCTGCGATTCCTGCAGGATGCGGCTCTGCTGCTCCAGCTCTTCGTTGCTGACGCGCAGCTCTTCCTGCTGGGTCTGCAGTTCTTCGGACTGGCGCTGCGTTTCCGCCAGCAGCGATTCCAGCCGCGACCGATCCATGCCGGCCCGGATCGCGGACGCCAGCATTTCCGATGCGCCTTCCAGCAGGCTGCGTTCGCCCTCGCTGACGGGGTGATTGAAGCCCAGCTCGATCACCGCGTACACGCGCTCGTATTGCATGGCGGGCGCCACCACCAGTTCGACCGGATTCGAGCGGCCCGTGGCGGACGAGACTTCAAGGTGGCCGGCGGGCACGTTGCGCACGTGCAGCAGCTTGCGCGACACGGCCGCCTGACCGACCAGACCCTGCGCCGTGGAGATTTTTTGGGGCAGCCTTTCGGGCGGCACCGCATAGCCGCCGAACAGTTCGAGGTCGTCGCCATTGACCACATAACCCGCGCCCACGCTGGCGTTCAGGTATTCGGCCAGATAGTCGAGCGCGCGCCTGCCGATCTCGTCCAGCCGCTGGTCGCCCCGCAGCCGCATGCTCAGGCCCGACAGGCCCGTCGTCACCCAGGCCTGGCGGGCCTTGGCGCGGTACTCGCGGATGGTCATGAGGGCCGAGGCAAAGATCAGAAACAACAGGACCAGCGCGCCCCCCCAGGAATAGAGGGTCGAGGTCGAGGCCGCATCGCTCCAGGCATCGCGCTCCTGCTCGACCCGCCTCATCTGTGAGGTGTAGAGGTCGCCGACCAGATCGCGCAGGCGATCCATCGCCTCCTTGCCCGAATCGGTCCGCACCACCGCCAGCGCGCCTTCAACGTCTCCCGCCCGGCGCATCTCGATGGTGTTGTTCAACTCCGTAAGCTTTTGCTTCGTGATGCCCGCGATGTCATTGGCGATCCGGCGCTGCGTGGCGTCTTGCTGCGAGAATTCCTGCACGACGGCCAGGCGCTGCTCGATGAGCGGCACCGAGCGCACATAGGGTTCCAGATAGTTGGTGTCCCCAGTCAGCAGGTACCCCCGTTGGCCGATCTCGGCATCTTTCAACGCCGAATTGAAGAGGCTGAGCTGGCGCAGCGACTCCGTGGCGCGGTCCATCGACTGGACGGCACGCGTGCGGGTGTCCGCCGAGCGAACATTCACAACGGCGATGACCAGAGTGGCCAGCGCGGCCAGGATGAACCCGGCCATCAAAGTGCGGGGAAAGGCCAGACGACTGGCCGGCTGCGGCGATTTCAGCATGAGATCGATTAACCAATTCAGGGAAAGCGCGCGAATTGCGCCAGGCAAGATTGCGAGGAATTATAGGGACGGAGAAGCCTCCGGACCATCCTGCGCACTGGCGAACTATACAGGTATGTGCGCAGCTGGGTTGCGTATGGATACAACTACTACACCAACGCAGCGCTGCCATGCCCTAGGATTCGGCTTCCCGATCTGCCGACCGCCTTTCCGCGCGCCTGCCGCTTCAATTAGTTGGCACGCCCTCGGCCCTCCGCCCGCCTGAACCTGCGGACAGCCGGCGATGCAGACAACCGAATTTCTGCCGATGGTGGCACTAAATAAAAATGACGAAAATCCTTCTCGTGGACGACCAACCCACGTTGGTCGCCCTGATGAGCGAGTTCCTGAGCAGCGAAGGCTATGAGGTCACGACGCATACCGACGGACTGACCGCGCTGCAGCAGATGATCGCCCTTCGCCCCGACCTCGTGATCACCGATCTGTCCATGCCGGGCATGGACGGCGCCGCCCTCCTGACCGCCATGCGCGATAACGCCTATCTGCATGAAACGCCGGTGCTGGTGCTGAGCGGCCGTCCCGAACACGAAATCCTGGAAGCCTGCGCGGGCCGCGCGATGCTGATGCGCAAACCGGCCCGCCCGGATGACGTGCTGAAAGCCGTGCGCGGCCTGATCCACGGCGAACGCCAGCCGCAGTCCCGTCCGCGCTCCGGCCCGTTTTCCGGCTCCCTGAGTCGAATCGGCGCCGCGCCGCTCGCCCGAGCGGCATAGACGTCGCACGCCCCGTCGCGGGGCGACCGCAAACAGAAAAGGCCGCTGCCATGAGCCAGCGGCCTTTCGTTTTGTGTCCACGGGGTCGTGGGGCGGAACGTTACTCCGCTGCTGCGGCGGTACCCATGTATCGGGAGACAGCGCCGGGAAAAATAGTTTTCGTCTGATATGCGACGGAATGTGGGTATGGAGTAATGCGAGTGACGGGCAAGCGAGAGGAAGCGGCGCTCCCGTCCAAGCCCCCCCATTCGCAGAAGGACTCAGCACCACAATGGCAACTGATTGGATATGGACGAGCAAGGATGGCGCTGGCGTGCAGCCAGCAATTGGCGACCAGCTTGTCAGTATCGATAACGCCTATTTACGTATACGAAACCCATGGACTGTGGAATCTGCATCGTCGGGAAAGCAGTATGCTGCGGGATTGGTCGCGACACTTATTGGGCTCACAACCTATTTAACTGCCGCGCTCACCGGGCAAGCAATGTTTGATTATGTGTTAATTCTATGTATTTTTCTGATTGCACTTTTCTTCTTTTTGATGCTCACGCTCAGCGTTAGCTTTATTAAAAAAAGATCGGACATAATATTTTCCAGACTCGATAGGCGCGTTAGCTTCAGTGATCGTGGGAGGGTGATATCCGGCGCATGGAACGCTGCTATCGGAGGCATGGTGTCGAAATCAGAATTCACGGGAGCAGGATTGACCGTGACGCATTCGCTGATAATTAAAATGCCGGTCGAATCAATTAAGCCCGAGATTAATGGGAAAAGACTGGAATCACTATTCGTATCCACCGAAAGTAACCAACCGATCGACCCGCGCGTGTTATACGTCGCTCAAGTATGGGAGTTCATCCGATTATTCATGGATGAAGGTCCCAGTAAACTACCCAAACCCGCAGAACCCAACTGGTGGCTTGCTCCCGAACACCGCATTTATCTGACTCCCGCCGAAGCCTGGCGCCGTTACGTTCCTTGGCGTAATGGCCAACCGAATGAAGCGCAAGGAAAAAACAACTGGCTATTGCCTCTGTGGCTGTTGCTCTTCCCTTACAACATGTTCTGCGCGCTGTGCTGGTACGTGGCTTGTCGAGTAATGAAGGTCCAAGCCGCGCAACCGCCGATACCGACGGCGAGGGCATGACCTCACCCCACATGCCCCCCCGCCACATACATCACCTGTCCCGTGATGTATGACGCCTCCGGCGCCGCCATAAAACAGATCGCCGCGGCAACCTCTTCCATGCTGCCCATGCGATGCATGGGCGTGCCGGCCAGGCAGTCCGAGTACATCTCGCCTTGCCAGATGCGATCCTGGTCGGACGGTTCCTCGGTGTTGCGCGGAATCGCACGCACGCCGTTGTCCAGGGCGCCAGGGGCCACGCAATTGACGCGCACGCCGGACTCGGCCAGTTCCAGCGCCATGCAGACGGTGGCCGCGTGGACGCCACCCTTGGATGCCGAATACGGCACGCGGTAGATGCCGCGCGTGGCGTTTGAACCCACGTTCACGATGGCGCCCCGGCCTTGCCTTTTCATCACCGGGATCACCTCGCGGCACGACCACAGCGTCGGCCAGAGCGAACGGGTGACCTCCCGCTGCATCTCGTCCGGCGTGTACTCCCAGAACGGTTTCATCCAGATCGTGCCACCCACGTTATGGACCGACACGTCGATACGGCGGTGCGTGTCCAGCGTGTACTGCACCATCCGCTGCGCACCGGCGTGGGTTTCCAGGTCGGCGTCGATGAACGAGGCCTGTCCGCCTTCGGCGCGAATCTCGCGGGCGACGGCCTCGCCCAGTTCGGCGGCGCGGTCGACCAGCACGACCGAAGCGCCTTCCGCGGCCAGGCGTTTGGCGGTGGCGCGTCCCACGCCTTGGGCCGCGCCAGTGACCAGCGCAACCTGATTTTCAAAGCGATTCATGCAAGCTCCCGATCAATGCGCGCGCGACAGCTCGCCCGGCGCGGGTTGCGACGACTTGTTGTCCACCGCCAGCACGGCAAGCAGCGCCCCCGCCAACGGCACGGCCAGCACCATGAAGAACCCCGACGGACCAAACCATCCGAGGAAGCTGCCCCCGATGGCCGAACCGATGATGGCGCCGGCGCGGCCAACGCCGATCGACCAGCCCGTCGCCGTGGCGCGCAGCGCGGTCGGATACGCGCCGATGACCAGATAGTTCAGCGCCAGCTGCTGCCCGCCGATGCCCAGGCCCGCTGCGCCGATCAGGATGAACACGAGCGTCCAGTCCGTTCCTGCGTAGCCCAACCCCAGCGACACCGCGATGCCCAGCGCGAACATGGCGATCAGCAGCGTGCGGGTCGACACGCGCGGCATCAGGTACGACAGCGGGAAGGCGCACACGATGAACACGAGATTCACGGTAAACGTACCCATCGGCGCCTGATCCGCAGGCAGACCCGCGGCCTTCAGCACGGTGGGCAGCCACGACAGCAGCATGAACCACGCCACCCAGTTCAGCAGGTACACCGACCAGATCGCCAGCGTCTTGCGCGCATAGCCGTCGGTGAAGAGCGCCTTGACGCTGGCGCGAATGGTCGCGTCTTCCGGCACCGTGAAGCGTATGCCGGCCGGCAGCGGCTGGCGCGAGATCTTCGCGAGGATCCGCGCGACATATCCCTGGCCCGCCGCGTCGCCGCGCATGGCCTTGAATTGCAGCGACTCGGGCAGCAGCACCACCAGCGCCGCCAGCAGCAACAACGGCGCGACGCCGCCCACGATGAAGATGCCTTGCCATCCGATCACCGGCAGCATGCGCGCGGCCAACAGGCCGCCCAGCATGGCGCCCGCGGGCAGACCAAGCAACACGCCCGTGATCACCACGCCCCGGTGGCGCGCCGGTGCGTATTCCGCCGCCAGCGCCAGCACAATCGGCGTGCAGCCGCCCATGCCCAGCCCCGCGATGAACCGCAGCGCCAGAATCTGCCAGGTCTCCGTGGCCGCGGCCGTCAACAGCGTCGCCAGCCCGAAGACGGCCACGCCGATCAGCGCGGCGGGACGGCGGCCGATACGGTCGCCCACCAGGCCTAACGTCATCGCGCCCACCGTCATGCCGACGATGCCGGCGGTCAGGATCGGCGCCAATTCGCCGGCCTGCAGTTTGAATGCCGTCAGGATCGCGGGCCCGGTGAACGCCATTGCCTGCGTGTCGAAGCCATCAAACAAAGCGATCAGAAAGCATAGGATCAGGACGCGCCACTGAAAGGCGCCCATCCGTTCCTGATCGATCAGGCTCGGGATGGAGATGGTTGAGGCCATGAGAGTCTCCCCGGGCTCGCGCGGAGCCCGTTATCGGTATAGGTATGGGTGGCGGCATCGCGCAGCGGCGACGCCTGCCGGGTTCAGGCCTGGGCGGAAGCGCGCAGGCGATTGACGATCTGGTTGTCCTTGCCTTGCAGCAGACCCGTCAGCACGACGTCGAATTCGATTTCCTTGTACGCGTCGGCCTTCAGGCCCAGTTCGGCGCCGCCCGTCTTGTCGGTCACCGGCGGGATCAGCGCTTCGCGGGTGGCGTAAGCGAAATCGTCCCAAATGAGGGGATCGCCCTCAATGTTGAATTGCGTCGTCAGCTTGCGGTGCTGGTCCGCGCTGACAAAGAGATGCACGTGCGCCGGGCGGTTGCCGTGGCGGCCCAGCGCGTCCAGCAACTGCTGGGTAGCGCCCTGCGGCGGACAGCCATAGCCGACGGGCATCAACGTGCGGAACTCGTACTCGCCATCCGGGCCGGTACGGACCGCGCCGCGCAGGTTGAAGTCGGTCTGCGCGCCCGTCGGGTCGAAGTGCGAATAAAAGCCCTTGGAGTTGGCGTGCCAGCACTCCACCACCGCATTGGCCAGTGGCGCGCCGTTGGTATCGCGCACGACGCCGCGGATCACCAGGGGGCCGGCGTCCGCATCCGGATCGAGATCGATGCGGGCAACGCCGTCCTGCACGGGCGCGCCTGCGACATACAGCGGGCCTTCGATCGTGCGCGGCGTGCCGCCGTCCAGGCCGGCCAGCTTGTCCTCGTGGTCCATGCGCACGTCCAGGAACTTCTCCAGGCCCAGACCGGCGGCCAGCAGCGCGGCCTCGCCATCCCGGCCAAGCTGGTTGAGGTAGTTGACGCCAGCCCACACCTCGTCGGGCGTGATGTCCAGGTCGTCGATGGCCTTGAAAAGATCGCTCAACAGGCGGTTCAGGATCTGCTTGAAGCGCGGGTTGCCCTCGCTGCCTGCTATGTTGGTCGCGGCCTTCAGCAGGTCCTGCACTTCCGGGGTGTTGAATACGTCGAGGCTCATGGCTGTCTCCAGGGGTTGTCTATTTGTATGGGTACGGAAAATGCGGCTTTGCCCGCCGCATCGCCCTCTTTTTCAATGTCTCTTGTTCGTGACTTTGACGAGCCCATCGCGCGTGAAGCGCTTGACGCGGGTCTCGTCCAGCTCGATGCCGAGCCCCGGGCCGGCCGGCACAGTCAACTCGAAGTCGCTGTAATCCAGCGGCTGCGCAAGGATTTCCTCGGTGATCAGCAAGGGGCCAAACAGCTCCGTGCCCCATTGCAGATGCGCAAAGCTCGCAAAAAGATGGGCCGACGCGACCGTGCTGACCGCGCCTTCCAGCATCGTGCCGCCGTACAGTTCGATGCCCGCCGCGTCCGCAATTGCTGCCACGCGCTGCGCCGCGAACAGGCCGCCGTTCTGCTCGATCTTGATGGCGAAGACATCCGCGCCATGCTGGCGCGCGATCTCGAACGCGGTGTCCGGGCCTTGCAACACCTCATCGGCCATCAACGCCACCGGGAACCGGCGCATCAGCCGCGCCAGCGTCGCGGCGCTCGCCACAGGCTGCTCCACCAGTTCGCAACCGGCCTCTGCCAACGCGGGGATTGCCCACGCCGCCTGCGTCTCGCTCCACGCCATGTTCACATCGACGCGCACCGCGCCACGGTCGCCCAGCGCGCGCTTGATCGCGGCAACGTGGGCGATATCGACCTTCGGGTCCCGGGCGCCGATCTTCAGCTTGAAGATGCGGTGGCGGCGTTCTTGCAGCATCTGCTCAGCCTCGGCAATGTCGCGATCCGTGTCACCCGATGCCAGCGTCCAAGCCACGGGCAGGCGATCCCGGTGGCGGCCGCCCAGCAGCTCACTGACGGGAACGCCCAGACGCTTGCCGTGCGCATCCAGCAGCGCGGTTTCCAGCGCGCTCTTGGCAAAATGGTTCACCTTGACGAGCTTGCCCAGGTGCGCCATCAGCGCCTGCACGCGCGTGGCGTCCTGGCCGATCATGGCGGGCGCGAAATACGCGTCGATCGACAGCTTCATGGCCTCGGGGCTTTCCGGCCCGTACGCCATGCCGGCGATCGTGGTGCCCTCGCCGTTCCCCACTACGCCATCGCTGCAAAACACCTTCACCAGCATCAGCGTCTGGCCATACATCGTGGCCACCGACAGCTTGTGCGGCCGGATGGTGGGAAGGTCGACGAGACAGGTTTCGATGCGTTCGATGGTGGCTGCGGACATGGACGGCGTTGAATATGGAATGGTCACGAGGCGTTTATAAGACCCGGCGACTTTTCGCGTCCAATACTTTGACAATCCGAATTGATACCTTTAAAGCATAAATAGATCGCGCACACCCCAAGGGCTACCGCCAATTCTCGATACTTTGCGGGTCTAGTTGGAGTAGCGGGGGTCGATATGAAGCGACGCCGGCGCATGGCCGCTCCAGACCGAAACCTCCTCGGGCGCGCACACGACGCTAGCGCAGATGCGCTTCGTGCAGGTCCAGCAGCCGGCCCTGCTCACGCGCCAGCGAATCCGAAATGCGGTGCGTGCGCGCCAGATGGAACACCGCCTCGCGGGAAGCGGCAATGGCTTCCAGCCTCAGTTCGCGCTCGATGGCGATCTGCCTTCCCAGGCGTTCCGTCTCGGCCACGTCCGCCGCCTCGCCGGATTGCCGCCGCAACGCGCCGCTCAGGTTCTCCGCCACCTCCAGATACAGCGCGGCGCTTTCCGGACTCTCCGCGCCCCGGCGCCTTGCGCTGGCTGCGACGCTATCGAGCGCCGCGCGCAGCATGGCGTCCTGCGCAAGCGACGCCTCGCGCTCGGTGCGGCTGTTCGGCGCAAAGTGCAATCCGCGCATCAAGGGGGGCAAGGCCACGCTGGCCAACAACAGCGAAAACACGATGACCATGGCCGCCAGCGACACCGCCAGATCGCGCGCCGGAAACGGCGCGCCGCTGTCCAGCGCAAAGGGAAGCGTCATCACGCCGGCCAGCGTCACCGCGCCGCGCACGC
>DMTA01000510.1 GCA_003454835.1 Achromobacter sp.
CGGCAGCGACGGCCGGCGCGGCGGGTGCAGGCAGCAACGGTGGTATGGAACGCGCCACCGACTATCTCACCGACACCCTGATGCGCTCGGAACGTCCCGAGGCCAACACCGATCCCGAAGCGGCCCGCGCCGAAGTCGGCCGCGTCGTTGCGATGAGCATCACGCGCGGCGAGATGACGCCTGCTGATCGCGATTACGTGGTGAAGGTCGTGGCCGCGCAGGCCGGCGTCGAACCCGCCGTTGCGCAACGCCGCGTCGACGAGGCGATCCAGAACGCCAAGAAGACTGCGGAAGAAGCCAAGGTGAAGGCCAAGGAAGCCGCGGACGCGGCGCGCAAGGCCGCTGCGGCATTCGCGTTGTGGGGGTTTGCATCGATGCTGATCGGCGCGTTCGTGGCGAGCCTGGCGGCGACGTGGGGCGGCCGCCGGCGCGATACGGTGTATCGGACTTGATGGGTTGAGGCCTGTATTGTCCGAATGAAAAAGGCCCGCACAATGTGCGGGCCTTTTGAATTCTTTGGTGGCGCATCCCTGATTCGAACAGGGGACCTGCGGATTATGATTCCGTCGCTCTAACCGGCTGAGCTAATGCGCCATCCCTTTTGCTGAACAGTTTGCGCTGCAATTGCTGCTCAACGAAGAACGAAATTCTAGCACGAAGTTTTTTGGCAGTGCAAGCGGGCCGGCGCCAATTTTTTCACGCCCGACCAATTCGGTGTTCCAAACCCTCGCTAACAACAACTCCCCTCAATCATCTCGAGCCAGCCGGATCCCCGAGAACTGCCACCGCGCCTCGGGCGGAAAGAAATTCCGGTAGCTCGGCCGGATGTGATCGCGTGGTGTGGCGCAGGAGCCACCCCGCAGCACGTACTGGTTGCACATGAATTTGCCGTTGTATTCACCGACGGCGCCAGCGCTGGGCTTGAATCCGGGATAGGCGTCATAGCCGCTCGATGTCCATTCCCACGCGTCGCCGAACAATTGCACCGGACCGCCCTGGCCGTTGCGTTCGGGAGCGGGGCGGGTGTCGAGGTGACCGTTTTCCAGCAGGTTGGCGCGGGCCGAGTAAGTGTCTTCGGAAAGCTGGCGGGCGGCATGTTCCCATTCGGCTTCTCGCGGCAGCCGCGCGCCTGCCCAGCGCGCGTAGGCGTCAGCTTCGAAATAGCTGACATGGGTGACCGGCGCCTCCAACTCCAGCGCCTGCATGCCGCGCAATGTGAAGACGCGCCAGCCATCGTCGTCGCTTTCCCAATAAAGCGGGGCGCGCCAGCCTTGCGCGCATACCATGTCCCATCCCATGGACAGCCACAATTCCGGCCGTTCATATCCGCCGTCGTTGATGAATTCCAGGAATTCCCGCTGAGTCACGAGACGATCGGAAAGGGAGAAGGGCGTCAGCAGGACATCGTGGGCCGGGCCTTCGTTGTCGAAGGCAAACCCGTGTCCGTCGTGGCCGATACGCGTGATGCCGCCGTCGTAGCGGGTCCAGCCGGCGTCCGTGGCGGGCGGCTGCGCTGGCTGGCCAGGCGCCACGTAGGCCGGTTTGAGCGGATTGGCCGACAGCATGTGCTTGAGATCAGTGAGGATCAATTCCTGGTGCTGCTGCTCGTGGTTCAGGCCAAGTTCGAGCAGGGCGTCGAAGTCGGCATCGTTGCCGCCCAGCCGCGAAATCAACGCGTGCATCGCTTCGTCGACGTGTTGGCGATAGCGCAGCACTTCAGCCAGCGGCGGACGCGACAGGAGGCCCCGCTGCGGCCGAGGATGTTTCGCGCCGACAGCGTTGTAGTAGGAGTTGAAGAGCATCCGGTATTGCGGATGAAAGGGCGGCATGGATGTGTCGAATCGCGCCAACAGGAACGTTTCGAAGAACCAGGTGGTGTGCGCCAGATGCCATTTGACGGGGCTGCAATCCGGCATGGATTGAACCTGACAGTCTTCAGGGCTAAGCGGCGCGGCAAGCGCGGCGGTGGTCGAGCGCACTGCGTCGTAGCGGTCGTGCTGACCGGCCTGTCCGCTGGCATAGGGCGCGATGGCGGGATGAGTCAGCAGGCATGCGGGGTCCATGGCGATCCTCCGGGGGGCGTCGTGGGTGGTCCCGCGTCAGGCGCGGGCGCTGAAAACAGAAAACCAGTCGCGGGCATCCGACCAATGTTCGACGTTGCGAAAGCCCGCGCGATGGAGCAAATCGCTGAAGGCCTGCGGCGTGAACTTGTACGAGTTTTCGGTATGGATGCGTTCTCCGCGCTTGAAGTCGCGATGGCCACCGGGCCAGGTGACGCGCAATGCGCGCTGCGCTTCCAGGTGCATTTCGACGCGCGAACGTTCGCTGTTGAAGATGGCCACGTGGCGCCAGTCCTCCACATTGAAATTGCTGTCCAGCACCGCGTTCACGTGACGCAGCATGTTCAGGTTGAACGCGGCCGTCAAATGCAGCGCGTCATCGTACGCGGGTTCCAGCACGCTTCTCGGCTTGACGCGGTCAACGCCGATCAGCAGCCCGCCGCCGGGACATGCTTCGCGGATCCGTCGCAGCATGGCATACGCGCTGTCGGGGCCCAGGTTGCCGATGCTGGAGCCGGGGTAGAAGAACAGGCGCTGCTGCGTTGGAATGCCGGCCGGCAATGCCAGTTCATGCGAGAAATCCTGCCCCACGGCCGTGATCCGCATGTCGGGATAGGACAGCTTCAGGCGGCGTACGGCCGTCTGCAGATAATCGGCAGAAATGTCGACCGGCACATAGTGGCTGGGCCGCAGGCTGGCGAACAGGCGCTCGGCCTTGACGCAGTCGCCGGCGCCCAGGTCGATCATCGCCTGCACCGGACCGACATGGCGTGCGATATCGGCGCCATGGCGTTGGAAGATTTCGTCCTCGCAGCGCGTCGGGTAATACTCCGGCAACTGCGTAATGGCCGTGAAGAGCGACGAGCCGAGCGCGTCGTACAGGAACTTGGGATCGATATGGGCGGGGTTGTCGAGCAACCCGTCGTGCAATTCGAGCTGCTCGGCGCTTTGATGCTGCGGTTCTTGCGCGACGAATTCAGGAGAAACGGCGGCAAGGAGTGCGGAAGGGGAAACCATGCGTTCAGTTCCTTTTTGGGGCGGTTGAAGCGCATTGCGAAGACCTATTGTGGCGGCCGAGGGGGTTGGGGTGTCAAGCGCCAAGCCTCTGAATGCAATGGACTTTTACGAAATCGAAAACGCGTTTGGCCGGACGCGACCAGGTGTGTGTCGCGGCACAGGCACGCGCCAGACGAGCCCGTCAGCAAGTTTCGCTCCGCTGAAATATCGGTTTACGGCTGGTTGCGAAAGCTCGGGCAGTTGGGGGCCATTGCTATGGACAATGGGGCTTCGGCCATGCGGAACGATGTGTCCCGCAGTCCCGGCGATGCTGCGTTGCATCAGGCAACGTTGGTGTTGGCCGGGGCGGTCTAAAAATACAAGGAGCTACCATGAATCGAAAGCACCAGCGCGCTGAAATGGCTTTGCATCGTGAACGCGTGAATGACAGCTTCCACGAGCTGCTCGCCGGGACGGAAGACCTCTTGCGTTCGACCGCGTCGTATACGGGCTCCGAAATTGAATCGGCGCGTGCGCGCCTGAAGCGCCAGCTCGCCGATGCGCGTGAATCGGCAGGCGGGTGGGAAGGCGTGGCCCGCGAACGGGCTCGCCGCGCCACCGCTTACGCGGACGAGTACGTGCATGAGAATGCGTGGAAGTCGGTCGGCGTTGCGGCATTAGTGGGCGCCGTGCTCGGCTGCATCTTCGTGGCGGGCAACCGACGCTAGAGGCGCATCATGAGCCCAGTACCGGCCGAGAGCCGGGGTGGGCCGCACAATGCCTTGCACAGACTGACGGCAGACGCGCGCCGATGGGCGCGCGCCTTGCTGTTTTCGTGCGTCGCGTCCCTGCTCGCCGCCTGCGCCAGCGTCCCCGACGCGCAGGAGCGGCACGCACGCGCGGCGCAGGCGGGCCTGTCCGCGGATGCCGCGCAGGACAGCTACCGTCGCGG
>DMTA01000045.1 GCA_003454835.1 Achromobacter sp.
AGACGCCTGCGGCCGGACCCGCAGCCAGCATCGCGCCGATGGGCACGCCGCCCGCCAGGCCCTTGGCCAGGGTCATGACGTCGGGGCGGATGCCGGCCCACTGGTGCGCGAACCATTTGCCGGTGCGGCCGATGCCGGACTGGACTTCGTCGATCATCAGCAGCCAGCCACGCTCGGTGCACAGTTGGCGCAAGGCCTGCAGGTAGGCGATGTCGGACGGGCGGATGCCGCCTTCGCCCTGCAGGACTTCCAGCAGCACGGCGGTGGTGCGCGGCTCGGCGTCGCCGGCGTCGCGTACCGCTTCCAGGTTGTTGTACGGCACCTGGATGAAGCCGCTGGGCAGGGGCTCGAAGCCCTTGCGCGCCTTGTCGCTGCCGGTGGCCGCCAGCGTGGCCAGCGTGCGGCCATGCCAGGACGAATCCATGGTGATGATGTGGGCGTGCTTGTTGCCGCGCTGGTAGGCGTAATAGCGGGCGAGCTTGATGGCGGCTTCGTTGGCTTCGGAGCCGCTGTTGTTGAACGCGACTTCCTGCATGCCGGACAGCGCGGTCAGCCGGGCGGCAAGCTCGGTCTGCTGCGGGATGTCGTAGATGTTGGAGGTATGGATGACGCGGGCCGCCTGCTCGGCGATGGCGGCGACCAGCTTCGGATGGGCATGGCCCAGGCAGGAGACGCCGATGCCGGCCAGGGCATCCAGATACTTGCGGCCGCCTGCGTCCCACAGCCAGACGCCCTGGCCGTGCGTGAACGATACCGGCAGCCGGGCATAGATATTGGCCAAAGGCGAGCTCATCGCGGATCCTCCTGGGGGAATGGCATCGACAGCATGCCCGCTTGCTAGGGCGAATCAGGGGCGAATCGCGGTTCGAAAGAGGGCAAAGGATCAATCATATACAATTCGCGGCGCGGCACGCATGTTTGATCACGCCGAAGATCCGGCTTTCGTGAAAGGCGTCCCGCAGTGAAGAACACATGGCAACTCGCGTCAGACAATTCGTAATTCATGGCGTTACCGAAAGCGGTAGCCGCTTCCGCCCCAGCGATTGGGCAGAACGGCTCGCCGGCGTAATGGCACAGTTCCGGCCCGCCGGCTGTGCTGGTAACCACCTCACTTATTCGCCTTATGTGCTTCCCGTCGTGATCGATGGCGTGCGCGGGATCGTGGTCGATCTGCGCCTGCGCGACCTGGAGCCGCTGGCCTACAAGTTCGTGGTGGATTTCGCCCGCGACAACAACCTCAAGACGGAAGAACGCGAAATCTAGGCCCCCAGAACGAAAAAGCGCCCCAACCGGGCGCTTTTCTCATTCTGCGATCCCTGCACGCCGGTCTGGCGGGCCGGGCGCTACCCGCCGCACGGACAGATTGCCCGCGCGGCGGCCACGCACATCACTTCGCGTACACCAGGTCACGCAGCCCCAGCGACAGCCCGGGCCAGTAGGTAATGACCAGCAGGCACAGGATCACCACACCGACGAAGGGCACCAGCGGCTTGACGATGCGTTCGAGCGGCAGCTTGGCCACCGCGCACGCGGCAAACAGGTTGACGCCAAACGGCGGCGTGATCATGCCCAGCGCCAGGTTGACCACCATGATGATGCCGAAGTGCACCGGGTCGACACCGAACTGCAGCGCCACCGGCAGCAGCAAGGGGGCCAGGACGACGATCGATGCCGAAGTCTCGATGAACATGCCGATCACGAACAGCGCGGCGTTCACGCCCATCAGGAAGCCGATCTTGGTGTCGAAGACCTGGGCGAGCCACGTGCCCAGCGCGTCCGGAATGCCGGCGCGGTTGAGCAGGAAGCTGAACAGGCCGGCGTTGGCGATCACGAACATGATGACCGCGGTCGACACGACCGACTTGTGCAGCGTGTCCGACAACTGACGGAACGTGAGGCGGCGGTAAATGAACTTGCCCACGAAGACGGCGTACATTACGGCCACGACTGACGCTTCGGTCGGCGTGAAGATACCGCCATAGATGCCGCCCAGGATGATGACGGGCATCAGCAGCGCCAGCCAGGCGCGCTTGAACGCCGGCCACAGCGGCAGGCGGCCTTCACCGTCGCGCTTGCCCAGGTTGTTGCGCTTGGCGTAGAGCCAGACGTAGAACATCAGCGCGACGCCGATCAGGATGCCGGGCATGACCCCGGCGATGAAGAGTTCGCCCGTGGAGGTGTCGGTGGACACGGCAAACAGGATCATCGGGATGGACGGCGGGATGATGACCCCGAGTTCCGCCGCGCTGGCCTGCAACGACGCCGCAAACGGGGCCGGATAACCGTGCCGGATCATGGCGGGGATCAGGATCGCGCCCACCGCAAAGGTCGTGGCCACGCTGGAGCCGGCGACCGCCGCGAAGATCATGCAGGTCAGCACGCAGGTGCAGGCCAGGCCGCCCTGGATGCCGCCGACCACGCTCTTGGCGAATTCCACCATGCGTTCGGAGATGCCGCCGGCTTCCATAAGGTTGCCGGCCAGGATGAAGAAGGGGATGGCCACGAGCGGGTACTTGTCCAGCGCGGCAAACAGCTGCTGCGCGACGACCAGCCAGGGCAGTCCCGCGACGCCGACGCCCGCCAGGCTGGCCAGCCCGATCGACACGGCGACCGGCACGGACAGCCCGAAGAAAATCAGCATCGAGACAATCATTAATTGGGACATGGCGATTTCTGCTGCTCAGGTTCGATAAGGGGGGGCGGCTCAGCCTTGGGCGTCGTTGCGCACGGGCACATCGTCTTCTTCGCCGGCGCACCAGCGGGCCAGCACGGCGATGGCGGCAAGCGTGGCGCCCACGGGGATCGCCAGGTAGATCCAGGAAATCGAGATGTCCAGGCTCGGCACGTTCTGGAAACGCACGCGATAGGTCATGTTGCCGCCGATCCAGGCAAGAAAGCCGAGAAAGCCCGCGCAGATCAGGCCGATGATGGCTTCGAGCGCGCGGCGACGCTTGCCGCCCAGCATGTTGCGCAGCAGCTCGACGCTGATCATGGCGCCGTGGCGGAAGGCCAGGGCCACACCCAGCAGCACGGTCCAGATCAGGAGGGCGCGGGTGAGGACCTCGCTCCAGTCGGCGGGCGAGTGCAGCACGAACCGGGCGATGACCTGGTAGAACGCGGCGGCCGCGGCGGCCACCAGCAGAAGTTGGGCGAAGGCCGAGACCAGCTTGAACAGGCCGCGGTCGAAGGCGCAGAGCAAACGCATGGTGAATTCCGTTGGCGATGTACGCGGAAATAGACGCGGAGATGACGGGCGGGCGCGCGGCGCAGGCCGGTCCCGCCGCCAGGCAAACGGCCCCACGATGGGGGCCGCGCCGGCTTATTTGGTGTCGCGGATCGAGTCGATCAGCTTCTTGTCGAACTTCTTGTAGTACTCGGGGTAGGCGGGTTCCACGGCGGCGGCAAAGGCGGCGCGGTCCACTTCGGACACCTGCATGCCTTCCTTCTTGAGCTGCTCGACGCCCGTCTTCTCGATGTTGTCGACGTAGGCGCGCATGGCCTGGGCCGATTCCTTGCCGGCCTTGTCGAAGTTGGCCTTGTCGGCCGCCGACAGGCCTTCATAGACGTTGGCGGACATCAGCACGAGGGCCGGGCCGTACACGTGGCCGGTCAGCGACAGGTACTTCTGCATCTGCGACAGCTTGGCCGACGTGATCACGGACAGCGGATTTTCCTGGCCGTCGATGGTGCCTTGCTGGAGCGCGGTGGCCACTTCGGGCCACGCCATCGGCGTGGGCAGGATGCCGATCTGGCGGAAGGCCGTGATGTGGATCGGGTTTTCGGTGGTGCGGATCTTCAGGCCCTTGGCGTCCGCCGGGGTCTTGACCGGGCGCACGTTGTTGGTCAGGTGGCGAAAGCCCTGTTCGCCCCACGCCAGCGCCACGATGCCGCGGCTGGGGAACTTGGCCAGCATGTCCTGGCCGATCTTGCTGTCGAGCACGGCACGGGCGTGCGGCAGGTCGCGCAGCAGGAACGGGATGTCGAAAACGCCGGTCTCGGGAACAAAATTCAGGGTTGCACCGGTCGAAACGATCGCCAGGTCGATGGTGCCGATCTGCAAGCCTTCGATCACTTCGCGTTCGCCGCCCAGCGCGCTGTTGGCAAACTGCTGGACCTTGAACTTGCCGTTGGTCGAGCCCTCGATGGATTTGGCCATCGCGTCGGCGCCGGCGCCGTAGTGCGACGACGTCGACAGGGCGTAGGCCATCTTCAGGGTGGTCTGCGCTGCCGAGGGCAGCGAGGTGGCGGCCGCGCAGGCGGCCAGAATCGTGGCCGCAAGCCAGGTTTTACGCATTGTCTTCTCCGGAATTGGTTATCTTTATGGGCGGCTTTGCCTCCCGCCCCGGGATGATATCGGGATTCGGACGCCCTACAGGCGCTTAGTTAACATAGTCGAATGATGGATTTCCCTGATATGTCACAGGCCAAGCGCCCTGGTTTCTGGTCCACCTTGCGCCTGGGCGCCCGGATGATGATGCGCGACGCGCGCGCCGGCGAACTCCGGCTGCTGGTCCTGGCGCTGGTCGTGGCGGTGGCCGCCGTCACCAGCGTGGGATTTCTGGCCGACCGCGTCGGCCGCGCGCTG
>DMTA01000044.1:0-617 GCA_003454835.1 Achromobacter sp.
GCCGGCCGGCACGCCCGCGCCCATCGTGGAAAAGCTCAGTCAGGCGATCCGGCTGGCGCTGGCTTCGCCGGATGTCGTCAGACAGTTGACGTTGCAGGGGTTGGAGCCGACCGGCAGCACGCCCGATGCCTTTCGCGCGTACGCCCAGCAGGAGCACGAACGCTGGGGCGCGGTCATTCAGGGCAAGGGGCTTTCCGCAGAATAAGGGGCTGGGTAACAGCCGCGGCAAGGTGTAACGCGGACGTGCACGGCGGCGGCGCGGGCGTACGATGAAACGATGCGCATCCGGCCCGGACCGCGGGCGAGGAGACTGCCATGTCTTTGATCGTAGCTGCCCGCTTTGAGGGCTTCGAAGCCGCCAAGGCCGCCGCCAGCCGCCTGGCCACCAGCGGTTTTCCCGACTGGGATATCCACACCTTCTACGTCAATCCCGCCGGCGAGCACGGCCGCTTTCCGTATGGCGGCGACCGGCGTTCCGATCCCGACGCGGGGCGCGCCGACATGGGCGCCTATCTGGGCGCGGGCGGCGTGGGGGCCGTGTTCGCGGTGTTCGGCGGATTCGTCGCGGCGGAACTCAGCGACTCGACGGCGGCAATTCTGGCTGCGGCGGGGGTCGG
>DMTA01000044.1:745-5289 GCA_003454835.1 Achromobacter sp.
CGGGTGTCGGCGCGTATCTCGGGTCGCTGTTCGGCGCGCTTTGGGTAACGGGTCATGGCGCCACGCAGCACGGCCACTTCAACCCCGACTCCCATGCCGAGATCCGTCAGGCCGGCGTCATGGTCGCCGTGCGGGTCCGGCCGCAGAGGGAGATACTGGCGTGCCGCATCCTGCGCGATGCCGGCGGCGCCGACGTGGAGCATGCCAACGGCCGCTGGCGCAACAACCATTGGGAAGACTTCGACCCGCTGTCGCTGCCGCAGCGCGAGCCGGGCTTTGGTTGAGGGCGGGGTGGCGGGCGATTTGCTGCGGAGGTGTTTGATCAATCAGGCGCGGGGATCGGCGCCTTGCGGCTGCGCTGTGCCGTCGCGGCGCAGCCGGCGGAGGCGACGATGATGCCGAGAATCGCCAGCCATTGCGTCTGCGACAGATGCTCGTTCAGCACGACGACCCCGGCCAACGCGCCCATCGCGGGCTCCATGCTGAGCAGCACGCCGAAGGTCTTTTGCGGCAGCCGCCGCAGCGCCACCATTTCCAGCGAATAGGGCAGCGCGCTGGACAGGATGCCGACGGCAACGCCCGCCAGAATCAGCTTGGGATCGAGCAGCGCCATGCCCGCATGCGCCGCGCCGACGGGCAGGGCGACCATCGCGGCCGCCAGCAGGCCCAGCGACGTGGCCTGCCCGCCGTGCACGTTGCCGGCCATCTTGCCGAAGATGATGTACAGCGCCCAGCAGACGGCAGCGCCCAGCGCGTACGCGATGCCCTGTGGATCGAGGTCGTGGACGGATTGGCCGGTGGGAATGAGCAGGATCAGGCCGGCCAGCGCGCAGGCGATCCACACAAAGTCGATGGCGCGCCGCGACAGCACCACGGCCAGCGTCAGCGGTCCCGTGAACTCGATGGCGATGGCAATGCCCAGCGGCAGGGTCTTGAGCGCCATGTAGAACAGCAGGTTCATGCACGCCAGCGTCACGCCGTACAGCGCGATCTTCGCGGCATTGCCGCGCGTCAGCGGAAAGCGCCACGGCCGCCAGAAGGCAAGCAGGATGATGGCGCCGATGACGATGCGATACGCGGTGGTGCCCTGCGCGCCCACTTCCGGAAACAGCGATTTCGCGAACGACGTGCCCACGCACAGCGAGGCCATGGCGCCGATCAGCGACAAGGTGGGAAGCAGGGTGGACGTGGCGCTGTTGTGTCCGTTGTTCAAGGTGGCGGCGGTCATGGCAGGCGGGGTTTGTGCAAAAACGCTTGTGTCAGGGATTCGGCGTGGACGGTCAGGGCTGCGGATTCATCGCCGTGGCTACCAGCACGTAGATCGCCAGTCCCAGCATGATCACGCCCAGAATGCCCTGCTGCGCGCGCAGGAACCACGGATTGCGCGCGACCCAGCCGCGGATGCGCGACGCGCCGTACGCAAAGCAGCTGCCGTAGGGCAGGCTGAGCGCCTTCATCGTGACGCCCAGCACCAGCATCTGGATCCAGACCGGCCCGTTGTCCGGCGAGGTGAATTGCGGCAGGAAGGCAATCATGAACAGCAGCACCTTCGGATTCAACAGATTGGTGATGAATCCTTGCCAGAAGGCGTCACGTGCGTCGCCCGGGCGGGCGGCCAGCGACACCTCGGCGGCGTTTGCGCTCCGGATCATCGCCTTGATCCCCAGGTAACCCAGATACAGGCCGCCCGCCGCCTTGATGCCCACGAAAAGCGTGGGAAAGGTCCGCAGCACGGATGCCAGCCCCAATACGACGGCCGGAACCTGGATGAATCCCGCGGCCACGTTGCCCAGCACGCTATGGAAGGCGGGACGAAACCCTTGCGTCATGCCGCGCGACAGCGTGAGCGCCATGTCGGGGCCGGGCGTGAGCTTCAAGGCCGCGTCGGCGGCCAGGAAAAGCAGGAAAAGCTGGAGTGAGGGCATTGCAGGGTGCAGCGTGGAAATTCCCGGCGGCGCGGGCGGAGGGCTCCCAGTGTAAGCAAGCCGCTTGAATAATTCCTGCGTGCGGCACGCTCGAAATGAAGTTTCCCGTCTAATTCGCGAAGGTTTGCGTCGCAGGCACGATTAGAATCAGCCGATACCCGCCTTCCGCTCCTCAATTCACTCGCACACGCGTTCCGAGCGCCCCATGGAACTAGACGATTTCGACCTGCAGATCCTGCAAAGCCTGCAAGAAGACAACCAGCGCACCAGCCAGGACGTCGCGCAACGCGTGAACCTGTCGCCGGTGTCCTGCCTGCGCCGCATGAAGCGGCTGCGCGAATCCAGGGTGGTGACGGCGGACGTGTCCGTGGTCGACCCCGCCGCTGTGGGCCGCGGGATCACGATGGTGGTGCTGGTGTCGCTGGAAAGCGAGCGCGCCGACAAGCTCGACCAGTTCAAGCGCGCCATGCAGACCGCGCCCGAGATCATGCAGTGCCTGTCGGTGACGGGCGAGGTCGACTTCGTGCTGACGCTCACCATGCGCGACATGGCCGAGTATGAGGTGTTCGCGCAGCGCTATTTCTGGGGCAACCCGAACGTGAAGCGGTTTTCGACCCTGGTGGTGATGAGCCGGGTGAAGAATGGGCTGACGGTGCCGGTGATGGCGGGAGCGTAAGCCGGCGCATGCACCGGCGCGCCGCGCGGCGCGGCCGCTTAGGCGGGCGCGCAACCGGTTGCTCAAGCCCCTGACGGCTGGTCACCGGTCCGGATGTCGGTTCGCGCGGGTCCAAGCCCGTGCGGGTCGGCCGGCCGGGCTGCGTGGATCGCACGGCCAGCTTCTTCCGAAACACTGCGCAAGTGCAGGTCCCGCTGCGGAAAGGGGATCTGGATGCCCGCGTCCCGCAGCGCGTCGTACATCCGCGCCAGCATGTCGCTGCGAATCTCGATCCACCGGTCAAAGTCGTAGGTCCACGCGCGCAAGCTGAAATCCAGCGTGCTGGCGCCAAAGCCCATGAAGAGCACCATGGGCGCAGGCTCCGTGACCACGCCCGGCGTCTGCCGCGCGACGTCGTCCAACAGCGCGAGCACCTGCCGCGGATCGGTGCCGTAGGCCAGCCCGATGCTGATCTCGATCCTGCGGCTGCGGTCCAGCATCGTCCAGTTGGTCAGCTTGTCCGACAGCAGCGTGCCGTTCGGGACGATCACGTCGGCGCCGTCGAACGTCTTGATGCGGGTGGCGCGCATGCCGATATCCCTAACCTGGCCTGACGTGCCGCCGATCTCCACGACATCGCCGGGCTGGATCGGCCGCTCGAACATCAGGATCAGGCCCGACACGAAGTTGTTCACCACGCCCTGCAGGCCAAAGCCGATGCCCACGCCCAAGGCGCCGAACACGATGGTGAGCTGGCTGGTCTGGAAACCCGCGGCCGACAGCGCGATGCCCAGCCCCAGCAGCAGCACCAGGTAGTAAGACAGCGAGGCAATGCTGTTGCCCACGCCGCGCGGCAGCGACATGCGGGTCAGGACCTCGTCGTGCAGAACGAGGCGCACCGCGCGCGCGGCCCAGAAGGCAATCACAATCGAGATCGCGAAGACCAGGATGTTGCCCAGGCTGATCGAGACCTCGCCAACTTCCAGCGTGTAGGACAGCACCTGCGTGACGAAGGCATAGGTGGCGCGCAGAACGCGGAAGCGGTCCATCGTGTAGACCGCCCAGCCCACGACTGCGGCGGCGCTGACAAGCCGGATCAGCAGCAGTACCAGCGGCGGCGCGTGTTCCCGCGCCAGCCGGAAGCGCGAAATGCCCTGGCGGGCCAGCAGAAGTTGCAGCAGGGTGATGATGACGGTCACGCCCGCGTACAGCACCAACCCGAAGTAGCCGCTGCCGATGATGCCGCTGGTCAGCATCTCGGACAACGACACATTGCCGACGAGATTGGCGCCCAGCGACACGCACAACAGGGCTGCCGCGCACCAGGCGACGGCGCGCAAGGCGCGCACCAGCCGCTCGGAACCGGGCGGATAGGTCTGGCGCCGTCCGCGCGCCAGCAGCCACAGAATGGCCGCCAGGGCCGCCACCGCCGCCGCTACGGTCGACACACGATAGAAGAGGGTGTTAGCCAGGAACAGGAAGCCCAGCCGCTCGGCCAGGAAGAGCGCGGTGATGACGCGCGGCCAATGATCCAGATGCCGTCGGCTGGCGGGCGGAAGCAGGCGCAGCACCGGCACCGCCGCCAGCACCAGGGCGATCTGCTGCACCATCAACGGCGCGTCTGGCTCGAGGGCCAGCACGCCCATCATCGACAGCAGGACCCACGTGGAGATCGGCCGCCCGAGCACACCGGCAGCGGTTTCGCTCATGACGCCGGTGCGGATGGCGTTGCGGCTTTTTCTGGCCAGCCAGATCAGCAGCGGCAGCAGCAGCAGTTGCAACGTGTGCAGCGCGCGCTGATTGCTGGCGCCGGCGGCGCCGTAGTCGCGCGCGAAGCGGACCTCGATGTCCAGACCTTGGCGAAGTAGGGTCATGGTGTCCTGGTCGGATCTTCCGGACCAGTCCAACGCCCAGAGCGGCGGCGAATCCACGCGCAGCAGCCGCGCGTCGACATAATCGATCGC
>DMTA01000044.1:5428-5615 GCA_003454835.1 Achromobacter sp.
CCCCCCCCGGGCGTGGCCCCGCCTTGATCTGCTCCTCGATCACGTTGGCGCGCTGTTCCAGTTCAACCTGTCGCGACAGCGGCACGGATAGCGCCTGGCTGGCCGCCAGCAACTGCGCGATCACCACGTCGACGCGGTCGGCCAATGCCGCCGGCAGCCCCGCCGCGGCCGGCGCGTCCTTGATCGC
>DMTA01000040.1 GCA_003454835.1 Achromobacter sp.
ATCGGCGCGGCGCGCGCGGCGTTTTTCCCGACCATCTCGCTGACCGGCCTGTTGGGCGTGGCCAGTCCGTCGCTGGGCGATCTGTTCAAGGGCGGGCAGGGCTACTGGAGCTTCTCGCCGTCGATCACGACGCCGCTTTTTGCCGGCGGCAGCATCCGCGAGGGGCTGAGCCTGGCCAAGGCGCGCGACAATATCGCCGTCGCGCAGTACGAACAGACCATCCAGCAGGCGTTCCGAGAAGTGTCGGACGCGCTGGCGGGCGAGGCCACCTACGGGGCGCAGCTTGACGCCCAGCGCGCGCTGCAGGATTCGTCGGCGCGGACGCTGGAGTTGTCGAATTTGCGTTATACCAACGGTATCGACAGCTACCTGCAGGTGCAGACCGCGCAGGTGGACTTTTTCAACGCCCAGCTGTCGCTCGTGCAAACCGGCCTGGCCGCGCTGATCAACCGCGTGGAGCTGTACAAGGCGCTGGGCGGCGGCTGGGAAGAAACAACGAAAGTGCAATGATAGAACTTGGTGTAAACATCGATCACGTCGCGACGCTGCGGCAGCAGCGCCACACGGCGTATCCCGACCCGATCGCCGCGGCGCTGCGCGCTGAAGATGCCGGCGCCGACCTGATCACGCTGCATCTGCGCGAAGACCGGCGCCACATCCAGGACGCCGACGTCTACGCGATCCGCCCGCAACTGCGCACCCGCATGAATCTGGAATGCGCGGTCACGCCGGAAATGCTGGAGATCGCCTGCGCGGTCAAGCCCAGCGATGTCTGCCTGGTGCCCGAAAAGCGTACCGAACTCACGACCGAAGGCGGGCTGGAAGTGGCCGGCGCCTTTGGCCCGGTGTCCGACGCGGTGGCGTTGCTGGCCGAAGCCGGCATCCGCGTGTCGCTGTTCATCGATCCGGACCCGGTCCAGATCGCCGCTGCCGCCAAGGCCGGCGCACCCGTGATCGAACTGCATACCGGCGCCTACGCCGAAGCCGAGGGCGAAGCTGCCGAAGCGGAATTGCAACGCATCCGCCTGGCCGTGGCCGAAGGGCTGCGCCACGGACTGCGTGTGAACGCCGGCCATGGCCTGCACTATGGCAACGTCAAGCCGGTGGCCGCGCTGGACGGCATTTCCGAACTCAACATCGGCCACGCCATCGTGGCGCAATCGATCTTCGACGGTTGGGAAAAGGCCGTGCGCGACATGAAGGCGCTGATGGTGCAGGCTCGCCTGCATGCGCTGCGCGGGCTGTGAACGCGGGCCGATGACGCGTTTTGACCGCTAGCCAGCCGATGCCGATGTCCGACTCTACTTCCCCCACGCCCGCCGGCGCCATTGCCGGTATCGGCATGGACCTCCTGCGTATCGACCGAATTGAACGCGCGCTCGCCCGCCACGGCGACCGGTTCGCCGAAAAGATCCTCGGCCCCGAGGAACTCCTGAAATTTCACGCCCGCCGCGCCCGTGACCCGGTGCGCGGGCTGCGCTTTCTGGCGACGCGTTTTGCCGCCAAGGAAGCGTTTTCCAAGGCGATCGGGCTGGGCATGCGCATGCCGATGACGTGGCGGCGCGTGCAGACGCTGAACGCGCCGGGCGGCCGCCCGGTGCTGGTGATCGCCCCCGAACTGCTGAGCTGGTACGCTCTCCGGTTCGGCGCGGCCCACGTTTCCATTACCGATGAATCCGACATGGCCGCCGCGTATGTGGTGGTCGAGCGCAAGACCTGAGCCCCGAGAGCGGGGCCATCCCCGCCGGCTTGCCGCGACAGTTACAAGGACAGTCTCCATGGCCAAGAAAAAATCCAAGGCGGTCCTGCCCCCCGGCCCCGTGATGGTCGATGTGGCGGGATACACGCTCACGAAGGCGGAAAAGAAGCGCCTGCGCCACCCCCTGGTGGGCGGCGTCATTCTTTTTGCCCGCAATTTCGAGAACCGCGCCCAGCTCACCGCGCTGACGCGCCAGATCCACAAGGCGCGCAAGGAGCCGCTGCTGATCCTGGTGGATCACGAAGGCGGCCGCGTGCAGCGCTTCCGCGAGGACGGCTTCACGCCCTTGTCCCCGATGCGCGCGCTGGGCGAACTTTGGGACAACGATCCCCTGCAAGCGATGCGCCTGGCAACGGAAGCCGGTTACGTCCTGGCCGCCGAGCTGCGCGCCTGCGGCGTGGACATGAGCTTCACCCCGGTCCTGGACCTGGACTACGGTGTCAGCAAGGTGATCGGCAACCGTGCCTTCCACCATGATCCCCGCGTGGTGACCATGCTGTCGCGCGCGCTGGTGCAGGGCCTGTCCCTGGCCGGCATGTCGTCCTGCGGCAAGCATTTCCCCGGCCACGGTTACGTGGGCGCCGACTCGCACCACGAGATCCCGGTCGATCCGCGCACGCTGGACGAGATCCTGAAGGACGACGCTGCACCCTATGCGTGGCTGGGCGATGCCGTGCTGCCGTCCGTCATGCCCGCGCACGTCATCTACCCCAAGGTGGACAAGCATCCGGCCGGCTTTTCCAAGCGCTGGGTGCAGGACATCCTGCGCAAGCGCCTGGGCTACGATGGCGTCGTGTTCTCGGACGACCTCACCATGGAAGGCGCCTCGGTCGCGGGCGACATCCTGGACCGCGCCAACGCCGCGCTGCGCGCCGGCTGCGACATGGTGCTGGTGTGCAACCGCCCGGACCTGGCCGACGACCTGCTGGCGCGCCTGGAATTCGACCATGCGCCCGAGTCCGTGGCGCGCATCCGGCGCCTGATGCCGCGATTCGATGCGCCCGATTGGGACACCCTGCAAGCCGAAAGCCGTTACCAGAATGCCCGACGACTTCAATCTCAAATCGTTCCTGTCTGACCTGCCGCATCTGCCGGGCGTGTACCGGCATCTGGATGCGGCGGGCGAGGTCATGTATGTCGGCAAGGCGCGCGACCTGAAGAAGCGCGTCTCGTCGTATTTCCAGAAGACGCTGTCCAGCCCGCGCATCGCCCAGATGGTGGCGAAGGTGGCGCGGCTTGAGGTCACGGTGACGCGCTCCGAGGCCGAAGCGCTGATTCTGGAAAACAACCTCATCAAGAGCCTGAAGCCGCGCTACAACATCCTGTTTCGCGACGACAAGTCCTATCCGTACCTGCACATTACGGGGCATGACTGGCCGCGCATCGCGTACTACCGCGGCGCCACCAACAAGCGCGGGCAATTCTTTGGCCCGTTTCCCAACGCCTGGGCGGTGCGCGAAACCATCCAGATCCTGCAGAAGGTGTTTCGCCTGCGCACCTGCGAAGACAGCGTCTTCGCCAACCGTTCGCGCCCCTGTCTGCTGCATCAGATCGGGCGCTGCTCGGCGCCGTGCGTGGGCGCGATCGAGGCGGCCGAATACGAGCGCGACGTGCATCGCGCCGTGCGCTTTCTGAACGGCGAGGCCAAGGATGTCATGGGCGAGATCGAGGCCCGCATGCTGCAGGCCTCCACCGAGCTGCGCTTCGAGGAAGCCGCGGCGCTGCGGGACCAGATGGGATCGCTGGCGCGCGTGCTGCATCAGCAGACCATGGAAAACGTCAGCGGCGAGGACACCGACATCATTGCGGTGGCCATTGCCGGCGGCAAGGTCTGCGTGAACCTGGCCATGGTGCGCGGCGGCCGCCATCTGGGCGACAAGCCGTTCTTTCCGTCGCACGCCGAGGGCGAGGCCGCGCCGCAGGTGCTGGAGGCCTTCGTGGCCCAGCATTACACCGACAACGCGATGCCGCCCATCCTGGTCTGTTCGCACACCTTGCCCGATCCCGAGCTGATCGCGCTGCTGGTCGAGCAGGCCGGCGGCAGGCCGTCTCGCGTGCTGACGCGTCCGCAGGGCACGCGCCGGTCGTGGCTGGAACAGGCCTCCAAGAACGCCGAAATGGCGCTCGCCCGCTCGCTGACCGAATCCGGCGCCCGCGCCGCCCGCACGCTGGCGCTGGCCGAAGCGCTGGACCTGGACACGGACGAAGCCGCGCTGGACGCCCTGCGCATCGAATGCTTCGACATCAGCC
>DMTA01000154.1 GCA_003454835.1 Achromobacter sp.
CCGCCAGGCCGTCGTAGTCCCGCACGTACGCATGCAGCACGTCCTCGCGCGCCAGGCGTTCCACCCAGTGCGCGGCAGGGTGCAGCGCCAACTGTTCCGCCATGTCGCGATGCAGGCGCTCGCGCTGCGCCATGCGCCCCGCGTTGGTGGACAAGGCGGGGTCCGCCAACCAGTCGGTTCGTTCGAGCGCGCGGCACAACCGCGCGAACTGGTCGTTGTTCAACGCCAGCACGGACAGGCGCGCATCCGCGGTGTCGAAGACGCCATTGGGGGCGCTGACCGCCACGGCCTCCCGCTGTCCCGCAATGCCGTACGCAAGGATGTCGTTCACCTGCAAGGCCGCGCAGGCCTGCAGCAGATTCAACTGCACATGCTGGCCGCGGCCGCTGCGCGCCTGCTGATATAGCGCGGCGCTGGCCGCCTGCACCGCATACAGCGCGGTGGCGATGTCCGCCATCAGGAGGCCGATGCGGCGCGGTTCGCCGGCAGGCGTCTGGTTGGCGAACATCAGGCCGCTGTCCGCCTGCATCACGGAGTCGGAGGCGGGCGCGTTGGCATAGGGACCGTCCGGTCCGTAGCCGCTGATGGACACATAGACCAGGCCCGGGCAATGCGCAGCCAGGCTGTCGTAGCCCACCCCCATGCGCTCGGCGACCCCGGGGCGGAAATTCTGGATCACGAGGTCCGCGCGCCGCGCCATGTCCGCCAGCAACGTCTTGCCCTGCGGCTGGCGCGCGTCCACGCACACACCGCGCTTGCCGGCGTTGTAGGCGATGGATAGTGCGCTCTGGTCGTCGCGAAGCACACCGACGTGCCGGCCCCAGTCGCCATCTGGCGGTTCCACCTTCACCACGTCGGCCCCTTGCTGCCACAGCATCTGCGCGCAGTACGGGCCTGCGATGCCCTGGCTGAGGTCCAGCACGCGCAGTCCGGAATAGGGTCCGCTGGAAGCATCGATCGGCTGGGAGGGCATGGGTGGATGTCGGTCCGGAGCAAGGGTTCGAAGGCGATCAGGACGATGCTAGACTCGGCCGACGCATTGGACAATCCACCGGTTTGTGCCGGGAATGGTGAACCATGATTGACAATAAGCCGGACCTGAACCTCGTCAGACTGTTTGTCGCGATGGTCGAGTCGCGCAACCTGAGTGCGGCCGCGCAGCGTTGCGGCATGACGCGGTCGAACATGTCGCATCGCCTGAAGCGGCTGGAACTCGACCTGGGCGCGCAGTTGTTCCGGCGCACCACCCGGCATGTCGAGCTGACGCAGGCCGGCCAGTTGCTGTACCAGCACGGCATCCGGCTGCTGGACGAGATGCGCGCGGTGCAGGCGGCCATCGACAGCCTGGACGGGACCGTGCGCGGCGATGTGCGCATCCGTCTGCCCACCGGTCTCGGCCACCTTTACCTTGCCCCCGTGCTGCTGGAATTCGCGCGCGCGCATCCCGACATTGCGCTGCGCGTGCACATCAACGACGGGATCGGCGACCTGATCTCCGCCGAAGTCGACATTGCGCTCAAGATCACGTCGGCCCCGCCCGAAGATCACGTGGCGCGGCGGCTCTGCGACATTCAGTGGTGCCTGTGCGCGTCGCCGGACTTCCTGGCACGCAATGGCCCGGTGCAACGCATGGAGCAGTTGGGCCGCTGCGACCTGATCGCACCGCAATCGATGGGCCGGCGGTTCGACCTGCGGCTCAAGCAGGCGCATGGCGACCCCCTGATCCTGCGCGTCGCGCCGCGTCTGCAGTCAGGCGATTATCCGTTTCTGCGCGACGCGGTGCTGGCGGGCCTGGGCGTGGCCCTGCTGCCGCGCTATGCCGTGTGGGAATTGCTGCGCGACAAGACGCTGGTGCAGGTTCTGCCGGCGTTCGAACCCGAGGGCGTGGGCGACGCCATCTATCTGCTGACCGCGCCGAACCGGTTTCCGTCCATGGCCACGCGCGTGCTGGCGGATTTCATCCGCGCGCACATCGAGCGGCACGCGCAGGATTGGGGCGGGGCCGCTGTTGACGACAGCGCTTATGCGCCGACGCCGTCCTGATCCAAGCGCGTGATAGCAGCGTGGACATCATCCACATGCGCCATCAGGTCGCGCACCTGCCGCAACAGCGCGAACTGGTTCAGCACGGCGCTCAAGCGGGGCGACGCAAGCAACTGTTGCCATACAGGCGCAAGCGCCGACGCATCCGGCGCGTCGCCTGCGGCCACCGAACTGGCATAGTCCAGGCTTTCCTGCGCCGACAACAATTGCATCCTGCCCGCGGCGTTCAGCAAGCGTGGCGCCGCATCTGCCGGCGCGTCGGAAAAGTACAGAATTGTCCCGGCAAGATCAGCATCGTCCGCCGACAACGCTGCCAACGCGGCGCCACGCAACCGGACCGGACCCTGATGGCTCTCGAACACATAAGTGGTCTGCATGTCCGCGTGCGCCAATAGCCGAAGACCGCGCAGCAAGCGGGGAAGATCCGTCGTCGCCGCGTCCGTTGAGGCCTTGGCCTCCACCAGCAGGCACACATCCCAAAGCGGATCCGACGCGTCGCTGCCCGAATGGCGCAGCAGCGCGACGTCCCATTCGGTCTTGGCGCGGTCGGCGTTGCCCGGAATCGACGCTGGCACGCGCATCGACGTTGCAACCCGATAGATCTCGCCTGTCCTTCGCGCAAGCTGCGCGGCCAGCGCGGCAATCGCCTGCTCGGCCAACGCTTCGACGGCGATGCCGCGGCGGC
>DMTA01000312.1 GCA_003454835.1 Achromobacter sp.
GGCGCCGGCCGTGCGCCCGAGGGGATCTGAAGGCAGTCGCCGAAGGCGACAACGAAGATGACGAAGGGGTAGTCCGGAGCGAAGGCTCCGGACCGCAATCGTAGCCCCGCGCGCCCCAGGCCGACGACGCGCCCGGCGTCTCAAGAACCATCCGCTGGCGCCAAGACCGGCCCATTCCTCTCAAGATCAATCCGCTCGCCTTAGCAGTGACAAACACCTGCAGAGCCTGTTCCGCTCGCCTTAACAGTGACAAACACCTGCAGCGCCCATTCCGCACGCCATTGAACCGCCTCGCGCTACGAAAGCTAAATCCTTGCGTTGAACGACCGAGCCCCCAGGGAAACCCCGCGATAGATAACCCGCATATCCACCCCCACAATTTCTATTGTGCAGCCCCCCGCTCCCCCGCCTAGACTCTCCCTCATCAAGCGACACCCACGGAGTTCCTCATGCCTGCCTACGGCCCGCCGTTGAATTTCCAGCGCTGGATCCAAGACCACGCGCACCTGCTCAAGCCCCCCGTCGGCAACCAGCAGATCTGGCAGGACAGCGACTTCATCGTCACCGTCGTTGGCGGCCCGAACCACCGCACCGACTATCACGACGATCCGCTAGAGGAATTCTTCTATCAAGTCCGCGGCAACGCCTGGCTATCGCTGTGGATCGACGGCAAACCCGAACGCGTCGACTTGAAGGAAGGCGACATCTTCCTCCTGCCCCCGCACGTCCGCCACTCCCCCCAGCGTCCCGAAACCGACAGCGCCTGTCTCGTCATCGAACGCCAGCGCCCTCAAGGCCTGCTCGACGGATTCGAGTGGTACTGCCCGCATTGCGGCCACCTCGTGCATCGCGTCGAAGTCCAGCTCAAGAGCATCGTCACCGACCTGCCCCCGCTCTTCCAGGCCTTCTACGAAAGCCAGGAAAAACGCACCTGCCCCGGCTGCGGCGAAATCCATCCCGGCAAAGGCCAAGCCCCGTCCGCGCAGCCCACATCCGCCCAGGCATCCACCTAAGATGATCCAGAAAATCGACATGCACGCGCACTTCTTCCCGCCGATCACCCGGCAGGAAGCCGCCGCGCTGGACCCCGTCAACGCGCCCTGGCTGCGTCCCGACGGCAATGGCAAGACTGGGCAGATCATGGCCGGTGACCGACCGTTCCGCCCCGTCGACGCCACCCTCTGGGACCCCGCGCTGCGCATCGAACAGATGGACCGTCACGGCGTCGATGTTCAAATCCTGTGCGCCACGCCCATCATGTTCGGCTACACCTACCCCGCGCAGGCTGCCGCCGATTGGGCCGCACGCATGAACGACCTGGCGCTTGAACATTGCGCCCACGCGCCCACGCGCCTCAAATCCCTGGCCCAAGTGCCCCTGCAGGACCTCGACCTAGCCTGCCGCGAAGCATCGCGATCACGCGCCGCCGGACACCTGGGCGTGCAGATCGGCAACCACGTCGGCCCGCGTGACCTCGACGACGACACGTTGGTGCAGTTCCTCATCCACTGCGCCAACGACGACATCCCCGTCCTCGTGCATCCGTGGGACATGATGACCGACGGCCGCATGAAGAAATGGATGCTGCCGTGGCTCGTCGCCATGCCCGCCGAAACCCAGCTCGGCATTCTGTCGCTGATCCTGTCCGGCGCCTTCGAACGCATTCCCCGCAGCCTCAAGCTGTGCTTTGCCCATGGAGGCGGCAGCTTCGCGTATCTGCTCGGACGCGTCGACAACGCCTGGCGCCATCGCGACATCGTCCGCGAAGACTGCCCGCATCCGCCATCGTCGTACACCGACCGCTTCTACACCGACAGCGCCGTCTTCGACCCGCGATCCCTGCGCCTGCTCATCGACGTCATGGGCGAAGACCGCGTCCTGCTCGGCTCCGACTACCCGTATCCGCTCGGCGAGCAGGAAGTCGGCAAACTCGTCACGCACGCCGATCTGGTGCCCGGCGTGCAGCAGAAGATCCTGTTCCGCAACACGATGACGTTCTTTGGCTTGCAGGCGTAGCAATGAAATAGGGCAGCATTGAAATAGCGCAGCAATGACATAGCGCGGCAGTGGAACAACGCGCCCGCGCATCCACGCAACCGCGCGCCATCACATTCATGACCGTGACACACGGCATAGCAAGGGGAATCACATGAAACGCATCCATACGCTGGCCGCCGCCGCAGTGCTCGGGCTGTCGCTGCACGCCGCCGCGCAGGCCGACGTAAAGATTGGCCTGCTGACCACGCTGACCGGTCCCGGCTCCGTGCTCGGCCAGGATCAGCTCGACGGCTTCATGCTCGCCGTCGACCAAGGCGGCGGCAAATTGGGCGGCGTGGCCGTGCAGGTCATCAAGGAAGACGACCAGTTCAAACCCGAGGTCGGCGTCCAGGCCGCCCGCAAGCTCGTGCAAAGCGACAAGGTGCCCATCATCACCGGCGTCGTGTACTCCAACGTCATGCTCGCCGTCGTGCGGCCCGTGACCAGCGCCGGCGTCTTCCTCGTCGGCTCCAACGCCGGCCCCACCAATCTTGCCGGCAAGGACTGTTCTCCGTACTTCTTCTCGACCTCCTGGAACAACACCCAGCGCCACGAAGGCAGCGGCGAAATGGCCAACCAGATGGGCTTCAAGAAGGTCTATCTGCTGGCCCCCAACTACCAGGCCGGCAAGGATGCGATGGCCGGCTTCAAACGCTTCTACAAAGGCGATGTCGTCAACGAAGTGTTCACGCAGGTCAACCAGCCCGACTACTCCGTCGAACTGGCCGCGCTGGCCGACGCCAAGCCCGACGCCGCGTACGTCTTCTTTCCCGGCGGCATGGGCGTGAACTTCATCAAGCAGTATCGCCAGGCCGGACTCTTCGGCAAGATCCCGCTGTTGTCGGTCGACACCATCGACGGCGCCACGTTGCCCGCCCTGCAGAAAGACGCGCTGGGCGCCGTCACCAACGTGCCGTATTCGCCGGACCTGGACAACGCCGCCAACAAGGCCTTCGCGGCCGCGTTCCGCCAGAAGTACGGCCGCGAGCCGTCCAGCTATGCCGCGCAGTCGTATGACGCGGCCCAGCTGATCGGATCCGCGCTCAAGAAGACCGGCGGCAAGACCGACGAAAAGGATGCGTTGCGCAAGGCGCTGGAGGCCGCCGACTTCCAATCGGTGCGCGGCGAATTCCGCTATCAGCCCAACCACTTCCCCGTGGCCGGATTCTTCCGGGCGGACGTGGCCGAGAATGCCGACGGCAAGGTCGCGTTCGTGAACAAGGGCCCCATCTTCCCCGACCTGTCCAAGGTCTCCGACCAGTACGCCGCCCAGTGCGTCATGAAGTGAAGCGGGCGGCCCAGACGGCCGCCGGCAAGGGGGTGTAGCCATGTCCACGACGCTGCTGCTGGTGCAGGCCTTGAACGGCCTGCAACTCGGCATTCTGCTGTTCCTGCTGGCCGCCGGCCTGACGCTGGTGTTCGGCATCATGAATTTCATCAACCTGGCGCACGGGTCGCTGTACATGATGGGCGCGTTCATCGCGGCCACCGTGTTCCGGCACACCGGCTCGTTTCTGCTGGCCGCCGCCGCGGTCGTCGCGGGCATGGCGCTGCTTGGGCTGCTGCTGGACCGCATCGCGCTGGCGCGGCTGTATCCGCGCGATCACCTGGACCAGGTGCTCGCTACGTTCGGCTTCATCCTGTTCTTCAATGAACTGACCCGCATCCTGTGGGGGCCCGCGCCGATCAGCATGGGGCTGCCGTCCTGGCTGTCCGGCACCATCGACATCCTGGGCGTTACGTATCCGCTGTACCGGTTTCTCATCATCGTGGTCGGGCTGCTGGTCGCGGCGGGGTGCTACCTGCTGATCCATCGCACACGGCTCGGCATGCTGATCCGCGCCGGGTCCACCGACCGCATGATGGTCGGCGCGCTGGGGGTGAACATTGCGCGCCTGAACACGCTGCTGTTTGTGCTGGGCGCGGTGCTGGCGGGCCTGGCCGGGCTGATGGCCGGCCCCATTCTGTCGGCGCAGACGGGCATGGGCGAACCCATCCTGATCCTGACGCTGGTCGTCATCGTGATCGGCGGCATCGGTTCCGTGCGCGGCGCTTTCCTGGCCGCGCTGATGGTCGGGCTGATCGACACGCTGGGACGCGCGCTACTGCCGACGCTGCTGCGCGCCGCCCTGCCCCCGGCCGCGGCCAATGCCGCAGGCCCCGCCATTGCGTCGATGCTGATCTACATCGTCATGGCGCTGGTGCTGGCGATGCGGCCGCAGGGCCTCTTTCCCGTCAGGCACGGATAAGGACGGCGACGCCATGTTCACGTTATCTCCCCGCACGCTGGCCGCCGCCGCGCTGCTGCTGTTGTTCGCCCTGGTGCCCGTGTACGCGCAGTGGCAGGGTGAACCGTTTCTGCTGGCGCTGTTTGGCCGCGTGCTGGTCTACGGCATTGCGGCGCTGGCGCTCAATCTGCTGCTGGGCTACGGCGGCATGGTGAGCTTCGGCCATGCGCTGTATCTGGGCCTTGGCGCCTATTCCGTCGGCGTGCTGTCGCACTACGGCATCGAAAGCGGCTGGTGGCATCTTGCCGGCGCCATCGGCGCCTGCGCGGTCGTCGGGATCGTCAGCGGGTATGTGGTGATGCGCACCAACGGCATCGCGTTCATCATGATCACGCTCGCCTTCGCCCAGATGTTCTATTTTCTGGCGACGGGCCTGGAAGGCTTTGGCGGCGACGACGGCATGTCGCTCTTTGCCGGCAGCGACTTCGGCCTGTTCCGGCTGGACACGCCCCTCGCGCTGTATTGCGCGGCCTTCGGCGTGCTGCTGCTGGTGCTGTGGCTGATGCACCGGCTGATCCATGCGCCGTTCGGCATGGCCCTGCGCGGCTGCCAGGCCAACGAGCGACGCATGCGCGCGCTGGGCTTTCCCACGCTGCGTTACCGGCTTGCCGCCTATGTGATATCCGCCGTCGTCTGCGGCGTGGCGGGTGTGTTGTTGGCGAACCTGACTATGTACGTATCGCCGTCGTACCTGGCGTGGACGACCTCCGGCGAACTGATCGTGATGGTGGCGCTGGGCGGCATCGGCACGCTGTTCGGCCCGGTGGCGGGCGCACTGGCATTCCTGCTGCTCGAAGAAGGCTTGAAGCTGATCACCGACCACTGGATGCTGGTCATGGGCCTGTTGATCGTCGGCGTGGTGCTTGCCTCGCGGCGCGGCACCTACGGCAGCCTGTCGGCCGCACCGTGGCGCATCACGCGCAGAACGGCGCGCCATCCCACCGGAGAGCCGCAATGAGCGCCCTGCGCATCGAAAATCTGGAAAAGCGCTACGGCGGGCTGACGGTGACCGACAAGCTGTCGCTGGACGTGGCAAGCGGTGAACTGCACGCCGTGATCGGCCCCAACGGCGCCGGCAAGACAACGCTGATAGGGCAACTGAGCGGAGAACTGCGGCCCGACGCGGGGCGCGTACTGCTGGACGACAAAGACGTCACGCGCATGCCGGTGGAAAAGCGCGTGCGCCACGGCCTGGCGCGCTCGTATCAGATCACCTCGGTCTTCAAACCGTTCACCGCGCTGGAGAACGTGGCCATGGCCGTGCAGGCGCGGCGCGGCCACAGCTTCCGGTTCTGGCGGCCCGTGCTGTCGACTCCGGCATTGACCGAACCCGCCCGCGAGGCGCTGGCCCTGGCCGGCCTGTCCGCGCGCGAGAACACGCCCGCCAGCGAACTGGCTCACGGCGAACTGCGCCAGCTTGAACTGGCCATGGTGCTGGCGTGCCAACCGTCGCTGCTGCTGCTGGACGAGCCCATGGCGGGCATGAGCCAGCACGAATCCGAGGCCATGACACGGCTGCTGCTGTCGCTCCGCGGCCGCTACACGATCCTTCTGGTGGAACACGACATGCAGGCCGTCTTCGCCCTGTCCGACCGCATCACCGTGCTGGTGTACGGCCGCGCGCTTGCGTGCGGCACCGCCGACCAGATCCGCGACGATCCGCAGGTCCGCGAATGCTATCTGGGCAGCGAACGCGGCCGCACCCGGGAGGCACGCGTATGACCGCCCTGCTCTCGCTGCGCGGCGTCACCGCGCATTACGGCGCCAGCCAGGCGCTCTTCGGGATCGACCTGGACATTGCGCCGGGTGAATTCGTCACGCTGCTGGGACGCAACGGCATGGGCAAGTCCACCACCGTCAAGGCGGTGATGGGCCTGAACCCCGCCACGCGCGGCGCCATCAGCTTTGACGGCGCGGACATCGGGCGGCTGCCTTCCTACAAGGTGGCGCAGCGCGGCATCGGGCTGGTGCCCGAAGGCCGGCATGTCTTTCCCAATCTGTCCGTGCGCGAGAACCTGGTGGCGACTGCGCACAACCGGCAAGGCGTCGCGCACCCCTGGACGCTGGAACGCGTGTACGGGTTGTTCCCGCGCCTGTCCGAACGCGCCAAGCATCTGGGCAGCCACCTGTCGGGCGGCGAACAGCAGATGCTGGCCATCGGCCGCGCGTTGATGACCAACCCCGACCTCCTGATCCTGGACGAAGCCACCGAAGGCCTCGCGCCGCTGATCGTGGCCGAGATCTGGCGCATCATCCGCGACATCCGCGCGACCGGCATGTCCACGCTGATCGTGGACCGCAACTACCGCGCGGTGCTGGAACACACCGACCGGTGTCTGGTCATGGAGAAGGGATTGATCGTGCAGGATGGCGATAGCGCGTCGCTGGCCCGGCAGCCGGAGCAGTTGACGCGCTATCTGGGGGTGTAGCGGCGGGGCGCGTGCGAAGACAGTTCGCCAAGCGCCCGCGCCCTGGCGGCAATCGTCAGATCACCGCTTCGATCAGGAACGGACCGCGGCGCTTCAGGCCCTCGGCCAGCGCGCGCGCAAAG
>DMTA01000485.1 GCA_003454835.1 Achromobacter sp.
CATCGCGATGCCCAGCAGCACGTTGTAGAAGGGCGTGTTGGCCGACAGCCCGGCGAAGGCGCTGCCGTTGTTGTTGGCGGCCGACGAGAGCCCATAGAGGATTTCCGAGAAGCCGTGGATGCCCGGATTGAGCACCCCGGCCTGACCCGCCGTCACGGACACGGCCAACGCCGTGCCGCCCAGCACGAGCAGCGGGGTGGCCAGGATGACGATGGAAACCATCTTCATGTCGAAGGCCTCGATCTTCTTGCCCAGGTACTCGGGCGTGCGTCCGATCATCAGCCCGGCGATGAAGACGCCCAAAATCGCGAACGCCAGCATCCCGTACAGCCCGGAGCCCACGCCGCCGTACACGACTTCGCCAAGCTGCATCAGCAGCATGGGCGACAGGCCGCCCATCGCCGACAGCGAATCGTGCATGCCGTTCACCGCGCCGCAGGAGGCTGCGGTCGTGATCGTTGCAAACAGCGACGTGGCGGCAATGCCGAAGCGCGTCTCCTTGCCTTCCATGTTGCCGCCGGGCGTCACGGCCCCGGCCTGGACGGCCATCGGATTGGGCTGCTGCTCAAAGTACGCGGTGGACAGCGCGAAGACGGCGAACAGCACCGTCATCGCCGCCAGGATTGCGATGCCCTGGCGCCGGCTGCCCACCATCTCGCCGATGGTGAAGCACAGGGCGGCGGGGATGGCCAGGATCGCCAGCATCTGCAGGAAGTTCGACAGGGCCGTGGCGTTCTCAAAGGGGTGAGCCGAGTTGGCGTTGAAAAAGCCGCCGCCGTTGGTGCCCAGCAGCTTGATCGCTTCCTGCGACGCCACCGGTCCCATGGCAATCGTCTGCGTGCGCGTGGTGACCGGGTCGGTGACCGCCGCGCCGGCCGCATCCAGCATGGGCTGGCCCTGCGCGTCCAGGCGCGGCGCGTCGTAGCGCACCGCTTCGACCGTCTGCACTTCCTGGTAGGCGCTGAAGTTCTGGATCACGCCCTGGCTGACCAGCGTCACCGCCAGAACCAGCGACAGGGGCAGCAGCACATACAGCGTGCATCGGACCATGTCGGCCCAGAAGTTGCCCACCGTGGCGGAACAGTGCCGCGCCAGTCCGCGGATCAGCGCAAACAGCACGGCAATACCGGTCGCCGCGGACACGAAGTTCTGCACCGTCAGCGCCAGCATCTGCGTCAGGTAGCTCATCGTGGATTCGCCACCGTAACCCTGCCAATTGGTGTTGGTGACGAAACTGATGGCGGTGTTCAGCGCGGAATCGGGCGACACGGCGCCCAGGCCCGCGGGGTTCAGCGGCAGCAGCCCCTGCATGCGCTGCAGCGCATAGACGGCGGCAATGCCCACCACATTGAAGACCAGTACGGCGGCGGCATAGCGCTTCCAGCCCATTTCCGCCTGCGGGTCGATGCCCGCAAGCCGGTAGATGCCGCGCTCGATCGGCCGGCCCCAGGCGGTCAGCCGGGATCGGCCGTCTTCCATGGCGATGCGGATGTAGCGGCCCAGCACGGGCGCGATCGCAAGCAGGACTGCCAGGTACAGGACCAGCAGCCCGACGAATTCGGGGGTCATCAGAATTTCTCCGGTTTGAACAGCGCGACCAGCAGGTACACGAACAGGAATGCGGCCGTCAGACCGCTCAGCCAGTAGAGCCAGCTCATGGCTGGTCTCCGGCGGACAAGGCGTCGCAGAACCGGACAAGGGCCCAGGTCAGCCCGGCCATCACGGTGAAGATGGCGCTATAGATGAAATCCACGTTTTTTCTCCCCGGGAGGCTTGCTCCCTTCGAACAGGCCTGCGCGGCAGAAAGCGGATGCGCGCCGGGCAGGCGAGGTGACCATTCAGGACACCGGCAGGTTACGGAGCGGGGGGTAAAAACGGGGTATAGCTTGGCGGGCGGGGTGTAAACGGCGCGTAAAGATGATCTGGGATGCTGTCGTTTCCGTGCCCGGAATCGGGCGCCTTGCGATGCACGGACTTGGACGGCGCACGCTATCGGCCATGATCACTAACTGAGCAGTGCTCAAGAATTAGGCGGTGTGGCGGACCGATTTACCGGAAAAATCCCAATATTTAGTACGCAGACGCCAAAATGCACTTATATGGTGCATGGAATATGTAAATGAATGCTCCGTCTTAGGGCATTCCCCTAGTGTGGCATTCCCGCATCTGGTGCAGAATCTCTTCCCATGCAGGTGAGGAGACAAAGCCCTGCATGGGCAAATACCGGCGGCACCGGTACATAAAAAAAGTAAAGCAGTACTCAAAAAAAGCAAACGCACAACGGCTGGCACCAGGAAGTGCCAGCCGTTGTCGCATAAAAAGCCGGCAAATCAAGCTTCAGGGCTTTTCAAGCGCTGCGTTTGGCGATATTCAGATGGGATCTGCTTATCCACGCTATGCCGCAAACGCGCCTTACTCCGTCCCGGACATCCATTACGCCCTACTGGCGCCGCAACCTGCGGCTGATCCTGTTGCTGCTCGCCGTCTGGGCGGCGCTGACGTTCATCCCCTCTTACTTCGCACGCAGCCTTTCCTTCGATTTCATCGGCTGGCCCTTCGCCTTCTGGATGGCCGCCTATGGCGCGCCGCTGGCCTACCTGATCATCATCGCCGTCTACGCCCGGGTCATGAATCGCGCCGATGAGCGCGCCGACGAAACCGGGGAGCAGTCCTGATGCCGTTTTTCAGCGGAGACACGCCCCAGGAATTTCGCATCCGGCTGCGGCGCATCTACGTGCTGTACACGGCCGGCTTTGCGCTGATGATCCTGCTGATGGCGCTGGCCGAGATCCTGGGCATGCCGCGCAACTGGATCGGCTATGTGTTCCTGCTGGTCACCGTCAGCCTGTACGCCGGCATCGGCATCGTCTGCCGCACCTCGGATCAGGTCGAATACTACGTCGCGGGCCGCCGCGTGCCGGCCATCTACAACGGCATGGCGACGGCGGCGGACTGGATGTCGGTGGCGTCCTTTATCGGTGTGGCGGGCACGCTGTACCTGACCGGCTACGGCGGGCTGGCCTACATCATGGGCTGGACGGGCGGCTACGTGCTGGTGGCGATGCTGCTGGCGCCGTATCTGCGGCGCTTCGGCCAATACACCATTCCCGATTTCATGGGCGCGCGCTACGGCGGCAACCTGCCTCGGTTGGCCGGGGTCTTCTGCGCCATTCTGTGCTCGTTCACGTATCTGGTGGCCCAGATCTACGGCGTGGGCATCATCACCACCCGGATGACCGGCATCTCGTTCGAACTGGGCATCTTCGTGGCGCTGGGCGGGATGCTGGTGTGTTCGTTCCTGGGCGGCATGCGGGCCGTGACGTGGACGCAGGTCGGGCAGTACATCATCCTGGTCATCGCCTACCTGGTGCCGGTGATCTGGCTGTCGGTCAAGCACACCAACATGCCGTTGCCGCAGTTGTCGGGGGGCGCGGTGCTGCAGCAGGTGACCGAAAAAGAGGTCTACCTCCAGAACGACCCTTCGGAGATCGAGGTGCGGGGCATCTGGCAGCAGCGCGCCGACGAAATGGGGCGCCGGCTGCAGGCGCTGCCCGAGTCGTGGGCACTGGAAAAGGACAAGCTGCGCAGCCGGCTGGCCCAGTTGAACGCGAACGAAGCGCCCATGGTCGAGATCCGGTCGGCCGAACGCGAACTGGCTGCCTATCCGCCCACCATCGAGGATGCGCGCGCCACGTGGTCGCAGGCCAAGGCGACCTTCGAGGCCCGGGCCGCGCCGCCCACCCCGCATGCCGAACCGTTCCCCGCGAAAGATGCGGAGGAACGCAGCAACATGCGCATCAACTTCCTGGCGATGGTGCTGTGCCTGATGCTGGGCACGGCCGGCATGCCGCACATCCTGATGCGTTCCTACACGACGCCGTCCGTCATCGAGGCGCGCAAATCGGTGTGCTGGTCGCTGCTGTTCATTCTGCTGCTGTATTTCATGGCGCCGGCGCTGGCGCTGCTGGTCAAGTTCGAGATCTATACCCAAGTCGTGGGATCGAACTTTCTTAGCCTGCCCAACTGGGTGCATGCATGGAGCGCGGTCGACACCAACCTGCTCGACGTCAGCGACATCAACCGCGACGGCGTCGTGCAGCTCAGCGAGATCAGCATGGGGGCGGACGTGGTGGTGCTGGCCATGCCCGAGATCGGCGGGCTGCCTTATGTGATTTCGGGGCTGGTCGCGGCGGGAGGGCTGGCCGCGGCGTTGTCCACGGCCGACGGCTTGTTGCTGACGCTGTCCAATTCGCTGTCGCACGACATGTGGTACCGCGTCGTATCGCCGCGGATGTCGGCGGCGCGGCGGGTGATGGTGTCCAAGATCCTGCTGCTGGTGGTGGCGTTTGGCGCGGCGTGGGTCGCGGCGCGCAAGCCCGCGGACATCCTGTTCATGGTGTCGGCCGCGTTTTCGTTCGCGGCCTCGTCATTCTTTCCGGCGCTGGTCATGGGCGTGTTCTGGCGGCGGGCCAACAAGTGGGGCGCCACGCTGGGGATGGCGGCCGGGTTGGCCGTGACGTTCGCCTACATGACGCACACGCACCCGTGGCTGCGCGAATCGGTGTTGGGCATCGCGCGCACGCAGCCGGTGGATCTGTGGTGGGGCATCCAGCCGATCGCGGCGGGCGTGTTCGGTGCGCCGGTGGCGTTCCTGACGATTGTGGTGGTGTCGCTGCTGACGCCGCCGCCCGACCGGGCCACGTTGGCGCTGGTGGATTACCTGCGCAATCCGGACGCGCGTCACCCGCAGCCGGACAAAACCTAGGGCGCGGGGCAGGCGGCGGGGCGGCGGTTTTCGGGATCGGCGCAGGCTGCCCAGGCGGCGTCGGGCATCGCTTGCAGCAGCGTCAGGATCTGACCCGGCGCCCACAACCACTGCA
>DMTA01000122.1 GCA_003454835.1 Achromobacter sp.
GGCGCGGCGCGCGTGGTCCGAATCGACGACCAGCACGACTTCGTCGCCCGGCGCGATGACGGTGCCGCTGCCCGCCCGCAGGGGACGGCCGCCGCGCAGCACGTCAATGACGCGCGCCTTGACGTCCGGCCACACATCGCGCAGCTTGTCCACGGACGAATGCGCCATCGGGCTGCCATGCCCCACCCGGACGGTCACGACGCTGACCCGGCCTTCGGCGAATTCCACGACCTGCAGGGCCTCAGGGAACTCGATCAGGCTTTGCAGGTAGGTGGTGACGCTGCGCTCGGGGCTGATGAGCGCGTCAATGCAGAAGCCTTCTTCGCTCATGAGCTCCGGGTGCTCGGGAAATTCAGCGGAGCGAATGCGGGCGATGCGGCGGGGGATGTTGAACAGCTGGCGCGCGATCTTGCACGCGACCATGTTGGCGGAGTCGGACGCCGCACAGGCAATGAAGAGATCGGTATCGGCGGCGCCCGCGTTTTCCAGAACGGAAACCTGCGAGCCGTCACCCAGGACGACACGCAGGTCAAAGTGCTCTTGCAGGTACTGCAACTGGGCGGGGTCGGAATCGATGACCGTGATGTCGTTCTGCTCGGACACCAGGTTTTCCGCCACGCTGGTGCCTACGCGACCAGCGCCCATGATCAGGATCTTCATGTGCTGCGCTTGCGCGCGGACTCGATGCCCAATTGCTTGAGCTTGCGGTAGAGGTGGGTGCGTTCCAGCCCGGTCCGTTCGGACACGCGCGTCATGCTGTGGCTTTCCCTGACCAGGTGGTATTCAAAGTAGATGCGCTCGAATTCGTCGCGCGCTTCGCGCAACGGCTGGTCCAGCGAGATGCTGCCAAGCTGGCCGTTGGACGAGGCCGGCACATCGTTGGCGGACACGGCAGCCAGTGCGGCGGGCGGATCCAGTTCGTCTTCCAGCGCCACGACCGGGCTGGCGACGGCCGGATTGGCGGCGGCAGGCGCCGCATGCGGCACGCGGCCACGCGCCAGGCCCGCGGCCACGGTCTTGAGCAGACGCTGCAGCGTGATGGGCTTTTCGAGGAAATCCATGGCGCCGATGCGCGTGGCTTCGACCGCCGTGTCGATGGTGGCGTGGCCGCTCATCATGATCACAGGCATGTCCAGCAAGCCTTGCGAGCCCCACTCCTTGAGCAGGCTGACGCCGTCGGTGTCGGGCATCCAGATGTCCAGCAACACCAGATCGGGACGCATGCGAAGACGGGCAGCGCGCGCTTGCGCCGCGTTTTCGGCCAGCTCGACCGTGTGTCCCTCGTCGTAAAGGATTTCCGACAACAGTTCGCGTATACCGACTTCGTCGTCAACCACCAGAATTCTGGCCATAAAGCATCCACCTATTGCGTAGCCGCATTATCCTTTTCTTGCGCGGTGGCGTCCATAGTGTCGGACCCGGGCGCGAGCCGGGTCAACAGGATGGAAATCCGCGCCCCTCCTTCCTTGCGGTTGGCAAGGTCGATACGTCCGCCATGCTCTTCCACGATCTTGCGGACGATTGCCAATCCTAACCCAGTCCCGTGGGACTTTGTGGTTACGTAGGGCTCAAATGCGCGTTGCATGACCTGCGGCGGGAAGCCCGGGCCGGTGTCCGCCACCGTGAAACGCAGCGCTTGATGCGCCACACGATCGGGCTGTTCGCTGCGCATGAGCTGGGTCGTCACGCTGACGCGGCCCTGCCCGCCTAGTTCCGCGATCGCGTCGCGCGCATTCGAAAGCAGGTTGTGAATCACCTGTCGAAGCTGGGTCGGATCGCCCTCGATATCAGGCAGATCCGCGCCCAGACTCACGTCAAGATTCATGGCCTTTTCCGTCAGGCGCGACGTGGCGCCCTCGGGTTCCCAGCCATAGAGCGACAGCACGTCTGCCACCAGCGCGTTGAAATTGATGCGCTGCATGACGGCCGGCGGCGTGCGTGCATATTCGCGGAAGTCGTCCACCATCTGCTTGAGCGACGCCACCTGGTTCACGATCGTGTTGGTGGAGCGCGCCACGATCTGCGCCTCGGCCGGCGGCAGCTTGCCTTCCAGCTTCATGGCCAGGCGCTCGGCCGAGAGTTGGATCGGGGTCAGCGGATTCTTGATTTCGTGGGCCAGGCGGCGCGCCACCTCGCCCCACGCCACCGTCCGGTTGGCGGAAATCACTTCGGTGATGTCGTCGAACACCACCAGGTAGCCGTTGCCGCGTCCGTCCACGCGCAGGTGCGTGCCGCGCGCCAGCAGGGTCAGCGGCTGAGAAGCAGTCTCGCCTTCAGCCTGGGCTGGCGCAATTTCAAATTGCTGCTGCCAATGCTGGCGTTCGGAGCCGACCGCCGCGTGCGTGGAAAATGCCTGCCGCACGATATTCGCAAATTCCAGCATGCCGTCCGCCGTTTCGAGCGGGCGGCCGATGACCGAGCGCAGGTCCGCGCCCAGGATGGTCTGGGCGCCCTGGTTGACGGTGGTGACGCGGAACGCTTCGTCGAACACCAGCACACCGGAAGACAGGTTGGACAGCACGCTTTCCAGATAGACGTTAGAGCGTTCGAGCTGCTGGCGGTTGCTTTCGACCATGCGGCGCGCCTCGTCGAGCTGGCGCGTCATGGCGTTGAACGACCGCGTGAGCTGGCCGACCTCGTCGCGCTCCGGCGGCTCGGGCAGGGGCCGGTAGTCGCCCACGCCCACCGCCA
>DMTA01000124.1 GCA_003454835.1 Achromobacter sp.
CGCGGGCCGTGCGGCTGGGCGCCGGCTGGGCGGTGCCGCGGTCCATCACCTTGATGATGTGAAAGCCGTTGCCGCTCTGGATGAGCTGGCTGACCTGACCCTTCTGCAGATTGCTGATGGCCTTGACGAAGAGGTCGGGCCAGCCGTCCAGCGGACGCACACCCATGACGCCGCCCTGCAGCGCCTCGGGACCGTCCGACGACGCCGCGGCAAGACTTGCGAAGTCATCGCCGCGCTTGGCTTGCGCCAGCAGGCCTTCAGCCTTCTTGCGCAGCAGCGCCAGTTGATCGGACGACGAGCCTTCAGGCACGCGCACCAGAATCTGCGCCAGCGCGTACAGCATGGGACCGGCGGGCGCGGCGGCCTGCTCGGGCACGGGCTGCGGCTGCGGCTGGGGTTGCGCCTGTTGCGCCTGCGGCGGGGCCGCGCCGAAAGCCGGATTGCGGCGTTGATCTTTCAGGAAGGCGTCGACTTCCGCGTCGGAGATGACGATGGTCGAATCGACCGCGCGCTGGCGCAGGCGATCCGAGCGGATTTCGTCACGCAGCGACTTGCGGTAACCGTCCCAGGAGGTGCCGGACTTCTCGAGTTCCTGGCGCAATTGCGCCACGGTGATCTTGTTGCGTGCGGCGATGGCCTGGATGGCCGTGTCGATCTGGGCGTCGTCCACGCGGATGCCGAGGCGGTCGGCTTCGTGGCGCTGCACGCGTTCCATGATGAGGCGCTGCAGCACCTGGTGTTGCAGCGTCTGGGCGTCCGGCACCTGGATGCCGCGCGACTGGAGTTCGCCGGCGATGCGCTGGGAAGCGTCGCGCAGTTCGCGCAGCGTGATCACGTCCTTGTCGACGATCGCGGCGATGCCATCCACGAACTGCTCGCCCTTGGGCGCGGGCGCTTCCTTGGTCTGCGCGGCCGGATTGGCTTTGGCGCTGTTCGCGCCGCGGGCGGTCTGCTCGGCCGCATGGGCGGCGGGCAAGCCGGCGCACAGGGCCAGCAGCAGCGCATTGCCGGAGAGGCGGCGCAAAGAGTGCAACCTACGCATCATTCATACCTTTCAAATGTGGTCCCGGCCTGCGCGGGCGGCGTGACGCGCGTGTAACCGGGGATACTTCTGTTCAGCAGGTTCATCGGGTCGGTTCCGAGGGAACCCAGGCCCGTGAGTTCAAGCTGGAAGAACAGCGCGGAGTTGGTGTCCGCCGCCGATACGGCGTAGCGCTGGTAGACCATGCGGCCTACCCAGCAGCAGTCGCCCTTGTACTCCAGGCCGGCAATGGCCTGCGTCACGCGGGGAGATTCCGTCGTGTTGGCCACCGTGCTGGACGGTCCCGAACGCAAAGAATAGTCCACCCGGCCCACGCCGTACCAGCGCTTGCTGAACGGCCATTGGACCGCCAGGCTGACCTGGTTCTGGCCCTGGGGCTGATAGAGCACGCCCTGCTGCGGGTCGCGCTGGTAGCGATACGCCACAGCAACCGTGGTGAGCCGCTGCGGCGACCAGCGCGCGCTGACGAGCCCGCGCGACCAGTTGTTGTCATAGGGGTTGTATTGCGCCGCGACGTCGGTCGACAGGGTGTCGGTCAGTGCCGCGCTGGCGCCTACGAGGAAATCGGAGCGCACATTTTCGCGCGGCGTTTCGCCGGGCAGCGTGACTTCCTGGTCTTCGAAGTACAGGCGTTGGGCGACGCCCAGCGACATGCGCTCGAAACCGGTGTCGGCATCCAGCCAACGCGTGGTCAACGCCGCGGTGAGCTGGTTGGCGTTGGCGATACGGTCCCAGCCGCCGGTGTAGATGTTTTCTTCGAAGGCCTGCGAGAAGCTGAAATCCGCCAGCGACGTATCGAAAACGGGCAGCTTGGACTGGTCGCGATACGGCACGCGCAGGTAATACAGGCGGGGTTCGAGGGTCTGCGTGGAGTTCTTGCCGAACAGCGTGGTGTCCCGCTCGAAGATGAGGCCAGCGTCCACGGACATGATGGGGACAGTGCGCGACTGCGAACGCGGCAGGCCGGCTGCGTTGCCGCCGTTCAAACCGAGCGTGTCCACGCCATACCATTTGGTCTGGTAATCGGTGTAATTGACGCCGGCCTTGGGGATGATGAACCAACCGGGACGCACGATCGGATAAGACGCGGTCAGATACGTCTGAAGACGGTCGCCGTCGGGATATCGGCTTGCAGCGCCGAACTCCGGCATTTTGAAACGCACGGCTGTCGAGGTCCAATCGACATCGAAGCCGCCCCAGTCGTAACGGGCGCCTCGCAGGTACAACTCGGGTTCCTTGTTGTACGGCGGAATCAGCGGCGCATCCGGATCCTGCAGCGTCTGGTATTTGTAGACCTGGGCGTAGGTGCTCCAATAGCGAGATGCCCAGCCTACCCGGCCACGCTGCGGCAGATAGGTGGTCGACGCCTGGTTCAGGCCCAGCTGCGAAATGTCACGGTAGTAATTGTCGTCCGAGACCTTGGCAACGTCCCAGTCGGTATAGAAGCCATGCGAGAACGTCTGTTGGTGGCGCCACCAGTACATCCAGCGGTCTTCACCTGTGAGGTTGTCATCTGGCAGGTACGTGCCATCAATGGTGCCCGCATAGCTCGATCCCAGATAGCGGAACTCGCCCCCCAACTGGGTGCCGCGCTTGGAGAAGTAGCGCGGCTGCACCGTCAAATCGTAATTGGGCGCCAGGTTGAAATAGTACGGAATCGACACGTCGAAACCGCCCTGGCTGGTCGTGCCGTAGGTCGGGATCAGGAAGCCCGACTTGCGCTCGCGCTTGACGGGAAAGGTCATGTAGGGCGACGCCAGGATGGGCACGTCCTTGAAATACAGCACACCGCCGCGGGCCACGCCTTCGTTTTCGTCGAAGTCGATGTCGACCGAATTGGCCTTGATGTACCAGGACGGGTTTTCGCAGGGGCAGCCGCTGTACGTCACCGTGTGCAGCCGCATCTGCGACTTGCTGAAGATGTCGGCATGGTCGGCGACGGCAAAGCCGCCCGTGGCGCCCAGCCAGAAGTTGGGCTTTTCGACCTCGCCGGAATACCTGTCCACGTTGAACGTGGCGTTGGGTCCCGTCACCAGCGTGCCGTCCCGCATCATGCGGGCGTTGCCACGCACGTCGACCTTGCCGGTGTCCTTGCGGTAATTGATCTCGTCGCCCTTGATCACGCCGTCGATGCGGCGGACCTGCGCGTTGCCGGACAGGGTGAGCTCGTAGTCGGGGTCGCCCGAAATGGTGTCCGCTTCCATGAAAGCGGGAATGCTCTCGTCGGGCAACCGGTGCATGCGCAGGCCGGGAGAGGTTCGCAGTTCAGGGGTTGACGTGACCGACGGCGCGGAAGCAGCGGTGCCGGGGCTGCCTTGAGCCTGAGCGGCTCCGGCGGCGACGCTGACAACGGAGAGGATCAACCACGGAACCTTGCGCACGAGTGAAAACAGCCCTTTTTGACCACGGGAGAGCCGGACAAAGGCGCCCACGGGGGGCCAATGCTGACGGAAATGAGCCGGTATTATAGAGAAGCCGCGAACAACGCCCAGCCTTATGTTCGCCAAATCGAATTTTCCGCAATTTTGCCCTTCTGACACGGATCTTCCTTGAAAAACGATCACGACCCCCGCTTGGCGCAGGTGCGCAACTGGCTGCAAGGCCTGCCCCCTGCCCTGAACCTGGCCGTGGAGACGCTGCGCCCCGCGTCGGCAGACGCAAGCTTTCGCCGGTACTTCAGGCTGGACGCCGGATCGCGCACCCTGATTGTCATGGACGCCCCGCCCCAACACGAGGACTGCCGCCCGTTCCTGCATGTGGACAAGCTGCTGGCGGACGCCGGCCTGAACGTGCCGGCGGTGCTGGCGCAGGACCTGGACCAGGGTCTGCTGCTGCTGTCCGATCTGGGCGAAAAAACCTACTACCAGCGCATCCAGGACGGACTGGACGACGCCCGCTTGCAGACGCTGTACCGCGAGGCGCTGGCCGCCCTGGTCAAGCTGCAGAAAGCCTCGACCGACGGTTTGGGCGCCTATGACAGCGCGCGCCTGGCCGACGAGCTGAAATTGTTCCCTGAGTGGTACGTGCAGAAGCACCACGGCGTCACGCTGGACGACAAGACCGCCAACGCCCTGGAAAAGATCTTCGCCCTGCTGTCGGCCAGCAACGGCGGACAGCCGCAAGTGCTGGTGCACCGCGATTTCCATTCCCCCAATCTGATGGTCTGCGACCAGCCGCAGTACGGCCCCAACCCGGGCGTCATCGACTTTCAGGATGCGCTGGCCGGTCCCATCACCTACGACCTGGCGTCGCTGGTGACCGACGCCCGGACCACCTGGGAAGAACCGCAGCAGCTCGACTGGGCGATCCGCTACTGGGAAATGGCACGCGCGGCTGGCCTGCCCGTCGATGCCGATTTCGCCGATTTCCACCGCGCCTACGAATGGATGGGCCTGCAGCGCAACCTGCGTATCCTGGGCGTCTTCGCGCGCCTGAACCATCGCGACGGCAAGGCGCATTATCTGGCGCACATGCCGCGCGTAAACGGCTACGTCCGCCAGGTGGCGCAGCGCTACGGCGTCTTCACGCCGCTCCTGCGCTTGCTGGACCGCCTGGACGACCGCCAGGTCAGCGTCGGATACACGTTCTGATGCGCGCCATGATCCTCGCCGCGGGCCGCGGCGAACGCATGCGCCCGCTGACCGACCGCCTGCCCAAGCCCCTGCTGGCGGTGGGCGGAAAGCCGCTGATCGTCTGGCACCTGGAACGCCTGG
>DMTA01000123.1 GCA_003454835.1 Achromobacter sp.
GCCCGCCGCCGCCGAGGCCGCCGTTGTCCCGCCAACCGTCGATCCAGCAGCCGACCCAGCCGCCACTGCCGCACCACCGTGCTCAGCCAACGCACGATCAACCGCCGCCGCGTCCTCGCCGTCCGCGATCAGTACGCCGATCACGGTATTGATCGGCACCGATGCCGGCCCTGCCTGGACCACGATGCGGCCCAGCACGCCGGCCTGTTCGGCGTTGATCTCGACGATGGCCTTTTCGGTTTCGACTTCCGCCAACGCGTCGCCGACGGCAACGCGGTCGCCTTCCCGCTTGAGCCATTGGTGCAGCACGCCGCCCGAGGCGTCGGCGGCTACAGAGGGGAGCTTGATAAGGTATGCCACGATGTTCTTCCTATTGAGCGGCGCCGGCCAAGTCGGGCCGGTACGCGGCGGGGTCGTCGTATTCGACGAGTTCGAGCACATTGCCTTCGGGGTCGCGGAAGAAGGCGAGCCATGTGCCCGGCCGCACTTCCATGGGCGCGGGCGCGCTGTCGAAGCCCACGCCCTTCGATTCCAGATCGCGCACCACGCCGCGCAGGTCGCGCACGATGAAGGTGAGGTAGGCGGCGCCCTGGCGGTCAAGAATCGCCGCGCCGCGCACGGCCGGTTCGGGCGCCACGGCTGGTTGCAGCAGCTTGATGCGCTCGCCGTATGGCGTCTGCAGACGCGCGACGTCGTAGCCGTGCGCCGTGAGGCCGCTTTCCCGCGCCTTGTCGGCGGGCACCGTCACGCGGTTCACCAGCGTCAGTCCCATCACGTCGGTGTAGAACGCGGCCAGCTTATCCAGGTCCGTGCAGCAAATGCCGACTTCCATCGGCACAGTCATGTGCAGGGCGCTCATGACTGTTCTCCAAGATCGGCCAGCACGTCGGCCAGGCCGGCCACCACTTCGTCGGTATCCGCGAACGCCGCGCGTTCAAGCACCTTCGAGATGCTGGGCGAGGCCTCGCCGCCGGTGACGCGCTTGACCGGCTGGTCCAGCCAGTCGAAGTAGCGGCGCTGGATCTCGTCGGCCAGCATGGCGCCGTAGGACGTGCCACGCGCGCCTTGCTCCACGATCAGTACGTTGTTGGTCTTCTGGATGCTGGCGCCGATGGTGTCCCAGTCCAGGCTGGCGCGGTCCAGCGTGCGCAGGTCGATGACTTCGGCGTCCACGCCTGCCTGTTCGGCCGCCGCCAGCGCGCGGCTGACCATGGACAGGTACGTCAGGATGGTGACCTTGCCGCCTTCGCGGCGCACGCGGGCCTTGCCGAACGGAATGGCGTAGTCCAGGTCGCCGTCGGGCACATCGCCCGACGAGGCGTACAGGTCCACGTGTTCGATGACCAACACCGGATCCTTGGACGCAAGCGCCGTGTTCATCAGGCCAACGTAATCATGCGGCGTGGACGGGGCAACGATGCGCCAGCCGGGCGCGGTGGCGAAGATGCCGGCCGGATCCATCGAGTGCTGCGAGCCGTAGCCCGTGCCCATCGCGACCTTGGTGCGCAGCACGAACGGCACGTCGATGTCGCCGCCGAACATGTGGCGCGCCTTGCCGATCTGGTTGAAGATCTGGTCGGCCGCGACCCACATGAAGTCCGGGTACATGAATTCCACGACGGGCTTGTAGCGGCCGTCCATCGCCAGCCCGCCGCCCAGCCCGGCAAAGGCGTTCTCGGAGATCGGCGTGCCCAGCACGCGGTCCGGGTACTTGTCTTTCAGGCCGCGCGTGGCGCCGTTGGTGCCGCCCTTCAGGCGATGCACATCCTCGCCCAGCACGACGACGCCGGGATCGGTTTCCATGCGGCGGTCCAGCACGTCGGCGACCGCATCGACGAACTTGCGCGTCACCTTCGCGCCGGTGTGGTCCGCAGCTTCCTGGTAGCGCAGACCTTCCAGTTCCGAGCCGTCGCTGCGCAGGCCCACGTCGCGGAAATCCGGGCTGGGCCACAGGTCGGCGCGCACGCGGCGCTTGCCGCCGTCAGCCGCTTCGGTCAGGCGGCCGGACACTTCCTTCATCACGTCCTTGCAGCGCTGGCGCAGCGCGTCCACCTCGGCCTGCGTGACCAGCTTGCGGCCGATCATCTCGGCCGCGATGCGGTCCAGCGGATCGCGTTGGCGCCACTGCGCTTCTTCGTCCTTGGTGCGGTAGCCGAAGGCGCTGCCGGGGAAGGGGCCGTTCTGGTGGAAGAAGCGGTAGACGTCCACTTCGACGATGGTCGGACCGTTGCCGGCGCGCATGTGCGCCACGGCCTCCGACATGGCCAGGTGCACGGCCAGCGGATCCATGCCGTCGACTTTCCACGAAGGAATGTTGAAGGCCAGGCCGCGTGCGGACAGGCGCGGCTCGGCGGTGGATTCTTCCACGGTCGTGGACACGGCGTAGCGGTTGTTCTCGATGAAGAAGCACAGCGGCGTCTTCCACGCGGCGGTCAGGTTCATCGTTTCCAGGACCGACCCGATATTGACCGCGCCATCGCCAAAGTACGTGACGGCCACGCGGTCCGTGCCCGCGTGCTTGTGCGCCCAGCCCGCGCCGGCCGCCAGCGGCACGCCGCCGCCGACGATCGCGTTGGTGCCCAAGGCGCCGGCTTCTAGCCAGCGCAGGTGC
>DMTA01000126.1 GCA_003454835.1 Achromobacter sp.
CTGGGTGATCGCCTGCAGCGCGGCCGGGGGCACGCCCCCGGGGTCCACAATGACCTCCGGGCGCTTGGCCAACGCCTCGCCCGCCATCATGCAAAGTCCTGCCAAGAAGGCTCGGGCAGCCCACCGCATGCGTCAGGTCGGTTGTTGAACGACGATGGAGGGAAACTTTCCGGCCATGTCGCGCGGAAGCGCCGCAACGCCCGCGGCCAGCTTTCGAGCGATCGCGCGGTACAGCGACGCGGCTTCGCTGCCCGCGTCCGACACGACGGTCGGCGTGCCGGCGTCGGTCTGTTCGCGAATCGCAAGCGTCAGCGGCAGGCTGCCCAGCCACGGCGTCTGGTATTGCTCGGCCATGCGCTGGCCGCCGCCTTCGCCGAANNGTCCTGCGGCGTGGTGACGATGACCGCGCCGACGACCGGCACCTTCTGCGCCAGCGTCAGGGCCACGTCGCCCGTGCCGGGCGGCATGTCGACGATCAGGTAATCCAGGTCGCGCCAATTGGTCTGGCGCAGCAATTGTTCCAGCGCCTGCGTCACCATCGGGCCGCGCCAGATGGCGGGCGAATCGGCGTCGATCAGAAAGCCGATGGAGTTGGCCTGCAGGCCGTGGCCGGTCAGCGGCTCCATGCTTTTGTTGTCCCGGCTTTCGGGACGGCCGGAGATGCCCAGCATCGTCGGCACGCTGGGGCCATAGATGTCGGCGTCCAGCACGCCGACCGTTGCGCCCTCGGCAGCAAGCGCCAGGGCCAGGTTCACGGCGGTGGTGCTCTTGCCCACGCCGCCCTTGCCGGAAGCAACCGCAATAATGTTGCGCACGTTGGGCAGCGGCTTCAGGCCCTTCTGCACCGCGTGCGCGGCGACCTTCCAGGTAACGGTGACCTGCGCGTCGGGCGCGCCGGCTTGAGCAAGCGCGCGCACGGCGATATCGCGGATCTGTTCGCGGACGGCATCGGCGGGATAGCCCAGCTCCAGCGTCAACGAGACGCGGCCGCCGGCCAGTTGAATGTCACGATCTTTTACAGAAACACCCAAATCCAAACCGGTATTCGGGTCTTGCGCGGCGCGCAGTGCGGCGCGGATGTTTTCTATCGTTATACTCATGTCACTATGGTTCCGTAGGCAGCGCGGCGTCTGCGGGCCGCCATCCCCTAAAGGATAGCGGATACACGGGAACCTTTCGCTGCGTTTTGCATCCGACATTCATGACCAACACACTTATCCGCTTCTTTCGTGCCGTCCTATTCGCCGCCCTGGCCTTGATCGGCATGGCGATGGCGCTGGTGTTCATGCTTTCCACGGCATTCGCCGTGGCGATCCTTTATGTGGTCGCCAAGGTGCGCGGCAAGCCCTTCGGCGTTCGCGCCTATTGGAGCCAGCGCCAAGGCGCCCGCCCTGGACCCTTCCAGTCCGCCACTGCCCCGTTCGCCACGCAACCGCGTGGCGATGTGATTGACGTCGAGGCCCGCGAAATCCGCTGACGGCGGTTTTCAACCTGGCTTGCGCGCCGTTTCGCGCAAGCTGGCCGATGCGTGTCGCGCTAAAAGCGCGCTAACCGCCCGGCCGCGCTTCCTTCAACCCGCCTGATTCGCATCGCTGCGATGGGCGGGTTGTGTGCTTTCCGGGGTCATGTCCTGGACCACATCCGGGGCCACGTCAGGGGCAGGCGCGCTCGCTTGCCCTAAAATGGCCGCCAAATCTCCTTTTCCCCTCAACCTCAGTCGACAACCATGTCTCGCACCCTCTTTGTCACCACTGCGCTGCCCTACGCCAACGGATCTTTCCACATCGGCCACATCATGGAGTACATCCAGGCCGATATCTGGGTTCGTTCGATGCGAATGGCGGGCCACACGGTGCACTTTGTGGGCGCCGACGACGCGCACGGCGCGCCGATCATGCTGAAGGCCGAAAAGGAAGGCATCACGCCGCAGGCGCTGGTTGCGCGCTACGCGGCCGAGCGTCCGCAATACCTGAACGGCTTCCACATCCGTTTCGACCACTGGCATTCCACCGATTCGGCGGAAAACGTTGCGCTGTCGCAGGACATCTACCGCGCGCTGAAGGCGCAGGACCTGATCGAAACGCGCTCCATCGAGCAGTTCTACGACCCGGTCAAGGGCATGTTCCTGGCCGACCGCTACATCAAGGGCGAATGCCCCAAGTGCCACGCCAAGGACCAGTACGGCGATTCCTGCGAAGTCTGCGGCGCGGTCTATGCGCCCACCGACCTCATCAATCCGTACTCCGCGCTGACGGGCGCCACGCCCGTCCTGAAGTCGTCCGACCACTTCTTCTTCAAGCTGTCCGATCCGCGCTGCGTGGAATTCCTGCAGCAGTGGACCACGGGTTCCAACAAGGCAGGCGCCAAGCACCTGCAGCCTGAAATGCTGGCCAAGACGCGCGAGTGGCTGGGCGGCGAAGACGGCGAGGCCAAGCTGGGCGACTGGGACATTTCCCGCGACGCGCCCTATTTCGGCATCGAGATCCCGGACGCCCCGGGCAAGTATTTCTACGTCTGGCTGGACGCGCCGGTCGGGTATCTGGCGTCGCTCAAATCCTATTGCGCGGTCAAGGGCATGGACTTCGACGCCCTGCTCGACCCCAATGGCGACACCGAGCAGGTCCACTTCATCGGCAAGGACATCGTGTACTTCCACGCCCTGTTCTGGCCCGCCATGCTGAAGTTCGCCGGCCGCAAGACGCCGGACGCGGTCAACGTGCACGGCTTCATCACCGTCAGCGGCGAAAAAATGTCCAAGAGCCGCGGCACCGGCATTTCGCCGCTGCGCTATCTGGAACTCGGCATGAACGCCGAATGGATGCGCTATTACATCGCCGCCAAGCTGAACGCGCGCGTCGAGGACATGGACTTCAATCCCGAGGACTTCATTGCCCGCGTGAACAGCGATCTGGTCGGCAAGTACGTCAACATCGCCAGCCGCGCCGCCAGCTTCATCACCAAGCACTTCGACGGCGTCCTCGGGTATTCCGGCGACACCAGCGCGTTGTCCGCCGAATACGCCGAACAGGCCGAGTCCATCCGCGCCGCGTTCGAGGCCCGCGAGTACAACCGCGCCATCCGCGAGATCATGGCTTACGCCGACCGCATCAACCAGGCGTTCGACACCGCGCAGCCTTGGGTGCTGGCCAAGGGCATCGCCACCGCCGACGACGCGCAGAAGGCGGCGCTGCAGGACATCTGCTCGCGCTCGCTGGCCGGCTTCAAGGCGCTGTCGGTGATGCTGGCGCCGGTGCTGCCCCAGCTCGCCGAACGCGTTGCCCTGGAACTGTTCGGCGCGCAGGCGCCCTTCACCTGGGCCGATGCCTCGGTCCTGCCGCAGCGCGTGGCGCCTTTCAAGCACCTGATGCAGCGTGTGGAACCGCAGATGCTGGAAGACCTGTTCGAGCCGCCCGCCGCGCCCGTCGTGGTGCCCGGCGGCGAGCCGCTGGCCGAGACCATCTCCATCGACGACTTCGCGCGCGTCGACCTGCGTATCGCGCAGATCGTCAATTGCGAGCACGTCGAAGGCTCGACCAAGCTGTTGCGCCTGACACTGGACGTGGGCGAAGGCCGCCACCGCAATGTGTTCTCGGGCATCAAGTCGGCCTACAAGCCGGAAGATCTGGTCGGCAAGCTGACCGTCATGGTCGCCAACCTGGCGCCACGCAAGATGAAGTTCGGCGTGTCCGAAGGCATGGTGCTCGCCGCCAGCCATGCGGATGAGGCGGTGGACGCCGGCATCTACGTGCTGGAGCCGTTCCCCGGCGCCAAGCCCGGCATGCGCGTGCGCTGATCCGCGCCACAGCCAATGCAAAGCGCCCGCGAATGCGGGCGCTTTTTTTTGGACCTGTGGTTCCCTGGTCTGGGCACGGCGCCAGATCGGATCAGGCGTTGCTGGGCGCCAGCGCCGGATCCAGCGAGATGCGCTCGTCGAACACGAAGCACTTGCCTTCGTAACCAGGGCCGCCCGTTTCCTCGAAATACTTCAGAATGCCGCCGTCGAGCTGGTAGACGTTCTCGATGCCGGCCTCGTTCATGAAGATCGCGGCCTTTTCGCAGCGGATGCCGCCCGTGCAGAAGCTGACGACGGTCTTGCCCTCGAGCTGCGCGCGGTTCGCTTCGACCGCGGCGGGAAACTGCGTGAAGCGGTCGATGCGCCAGTCGATGGCGTTCTTGAACGTGCCTTCGTCCACCTCGAAGGCATTGCGCGTGTCCAGCATGACCACGGGCCGGCCATCGTCGTCCACGCCCGCCTCAAGCCAGCGCGCCAGCGTGTGCGCATCGACGCCGGGCGCGCGGCCCGCCGCCGGCCGGATGGCGGGATGGTTCATGCGGATGATCTCGCGCTTGATCTTGACCAGCAGCTTGCGAAACGGCACGTCGTTGCTGTGGCTGAACTTGACCTCCAGGTCAGCAAACCGCGCATCGGCGCGCAGCCCCTGCAGAAAGGTGTCGATGCCGTCGGCTGGACCCGCGAGAAACAGGTTGATGCCTTCACCAGCCAGCAGGATCGTACCCTTTAGCCCGGCGGCGCCGGCCTCGGCGAGCAGGCGCTCGCGCAGCTCGGGCAGGGTGTCCAGCGGAACGAATTTGTAAGCGGCGATATTGACGACGGCAGTCATGGCAAAGCAATAAAAACGGGCGGCGAAGCCCGTAATCATAATCGCTGGGCGGTTTACGCCGCCCGAAGGGGCATCGCTGGGCGGCCGGTGCACAGACCGCGGGCCGCCCAAACCGCCTGCCGCGCTCAGCGCGAGACGACCTGCTGCTCGACCACCGCGTCCAGCACCCAGCGCAGCGGGGCGGCTCCCAACGCGCCATTCGGATCATTGATCTCGACCACCCGCAGGCGGTAGCGCACGCCGGGCTGCAAATTGAACCCCGTGATCTCGCCGGGCCAGGCCTGCCAGGGTTGCGACGCGCTGTCCCGCACCTGATAGCACATGCCGCGGCCGGCGGCCGTGTCGCAAGGCGCCCGCTCGGCGTCGACGTAGACCAGCTTGGTGGGGCCGCGCTGGCCGCCCGCCACCGGATCCGCGCGACGCCCGAAGTCCAGCGTGTCGCCGGTGCTGAGCTTCCAGGTCATGCGTTGCGGGTTGTTGGCGTTATCGAACGAACTGGCGGTGATCCGGGTGAGCGACGCCAGGAAATCATGCTCGAGCGCCATGGCTTGCGGCGCGCAGGCCATGCGGGTCGACACCGGATCGGCGCGAACGATCAACAGGCCATTGGCGATGGTGTACGGCGCGTTGTAGGTATTGCATCCGCTGAAACCCATCATCTGGGGCGAACCCTGGTCGTGGATGAACGCAGCCGTGATCGGGCGCGTGGATGACGACGGATGCGGCACGGGACGCAGCGTGCCGCCGGGCAGCGTCCAGCGCGCCAGATCCCAGTTCGTCTGCACCAGGGTGTCGGAGGCCGAGGCCGGTTGGAAGCGCGGATCCTGACCATCGGCCGCGCGCATCGGCGGCGAGGAGCAGGCTGCGAGACCCGCGCACAGCAGGACTGGCGCCAGGCGGCGCAGGAAAAGGGGTGAGCGCATGCAGGTCTCTCGGATCGTTCAGCGAAGCATGAATCAGGGGGTCGGCGGATCCTGGCGGCGCTCGAACTCCAGCACGTCGCCGCTGCGCAGATTGAACGTCAGATGGCGCGGCGCGCCGCCGCTATCCAGCGTGAACGTGTCGATGTCGCGCAGCGCGCGCAGGTAGTCGGCTTCCAGCTTGGCGCGCTCGGGCGGCACGCAGGCCATGCGCGTCGTGGCGGGCGCGTTGATGACGAGCTTGTTGCGCTCAAGCTTGTAGGTGCCCGTATAACGGTTGCAGCCCGAAAATCCGTTGACCTGATATTGCTTGCCTTGCGCCAGGAACGTCAGGCGGATGGGCTCGCCGTTGTCGCCGTGCGGAATGTCGCGCAGCGCGCCGCCCGGTTGCGCCCAGCGGACCAGTTCCCAGCTCGTCTGCGCCAGCGAATCCTTGCTGGTGGCGGCGCTGGCCGCAGCGGCGCCTTCGGGACGCGCGCCGCCGGTCATGCCGGCGCATCCGGCCAGCGCCGCGGTCAACAGTCCCAGGCAGATCACCCTGCCGGGCGTGGACAGGAACTTGGACATGAGCAAGCCTCCAATTGATGCGTATCGTCGTAATGTAACCGGCCTGTGGCGCATCACGCGATTTTCTCCCTCCGACAGCCGTATCCAAAAGATGCACGATTGAGCCGGAGGTTCTAACTCCGATGATCACAGGTTCTGCATCGAATGCCGCATGGCGGGGGTTGGGTCGCGGCGCGCAGAATCGATGACAGTTGATGACTCCGGCCTAAAAAGTAATACAGGGAAAGAGGAGCGGAGCCCGCGACAACCGCATGCGCAGTGTCCGGCCCATCGGGCCTGAGAATAATATCGACCGGGGAGATGCGCGATGGGCTTCTTGAGAACCTTACTGGCGTTGTCAGTGGTGCTGGACCACCTGGGCGGCGGCTACGCCGATCAACTTGTCGGCGGCAGGCTTGCCGTGCAGCTTTTCTATGTGATTTCCGGCTTCCTGATTTCATACGTGCTGACGGCGACCGACAACTATCAGGGCGCCACCGGCAAGTTCTATGCAAACCGCTTTCTGCGGCTATTCCCGATCTATCTGGCGGTGGCGGCGCTGACGCTGACGGCCCACATCGTGAGCGGCGGCTCGTTCTTCCGCATCTACGAAGCCCTGCCCTTCAGCGCCGAAGTCTTCCTGTTCCTCTCCAACCTCTTCATCTTCGGCCAGGACTGGCTGATGTTCTTTGGCATCCGCGACTCGGCGCTGGCCTTCACCGGCAGCTTCGCGAACAGCGACGTGCCGCTGTACAAGGGCCTGCTGGTGCCGCAAGCCTGGACGCTCGGCGTCGAGATGAGTTTCTACCTGGTGGCGCCCTTCGTCCTGCGCTCGCCGCGCCGGCTGCTGGCGCTGCTGGCGGCTTCGCTGGCTCTGCGCGCGATCCTGATCTGGACGGGGGTCGGCCGCTCCGATCCGTGGACCTACCGCTTTTTTCCCACGGAGCTGGCGCTGTTCCTGATCGGATCGCTGTCGCACCAGGTGCTGCTGCCGCGCATGAAGGCCTGGACGCAGCGCGTAAAGCGCCTGCCGGAGATGGGCACGGGCATCCTGTTCCTGTATGCCGTGGCGCACTTCTCGATCAGCATCAATCCCACGGTGCGCGATGGCCTGGCCGTCCTGCTGTTCGCCGGGCTGCTGCCGCTGGCGTTCCTGTTCCAGTCGCGTCACAAGCTGGACAAGGCAATCGGTGAACTCAGCTATCCCCTCTACATCTGCCACATGCTGGTCATCATGGCGTTCAGCTGGCTCATGCACGATGTGCAGGAACATCAGCCCATGCTGTTCGCCGCCATGGCCATCACGGGCTGCATCGGGGTCTCGGCAGTGCTGAACTACCTGATTGCGGATCCCGTGGAGCGCCTGCGCAGCCGCCTGCGCGCCGATCCCCGCGGCGCCACCGCCCCCGCCGATGTCCGGCCGCGCCCGCAAGTTCCGGCGCAACCGATGGGGACTATTCGCCGCGTGCCTTGATGTAGGCGCCCAGCACCAGCTCGATCTGACGCTTTTCCTGATGCGAGAGGCGCGCGTAAGCCGCGTAGGAGATGGTTTCGAAGGGCCAGGCGGGCGGGTCGGGAATTTCGCCCAGCCTGCCCGCGGCTACATGGCCGGCCGGCGTGTCGAGCATCGGCCCTTCGCCGGTACTGAGCCAAAGTGGATTGACGCGCAGGGCGCGCGTCAGCTTGATGAGCGCCTCGCTGGACGGCTGCTGGCGCTGTCCGCTTTCGTAGTTGCCGATGGCGCTTTGCGACAGGTTGCTTGCGACCGCCAAATCTTTTTGAGTCCATCCCTGAAGCATTCTTGCGTTGCGCAGACGATGGCTAAACGTGTCCACTCGATCAACCTGAGACATTAATTTGTATGGTTTTTTTGATTAAAGCATTTCAAATCCGCGGCTAAACAAAGGGATTAGCCCCCAATTTCCGGGCTAATCCATAAATCGCCGCATGGCCCCCCTGGCCGTACGCGCATGCTGCTGCGCGACTTCGCTCCGCGCCGCAAGCTCGCCCCATAAAAGTCAAATCTTTCATCGGCTTGCAGCGCATTGCCCGCCCAATTCACCGCTACCGTCCCGCGACGGCTACGGCAAAACCGAGAGCAAAAAAGCCGCACGAGTGTATGGGCAAGGATCGGCCGAAAGAGAAAATAATGTATCGGTAATACATAATATTTTTCTGACGCAAATCGGGGATCAAACGCTGTTTCAACGGATACCGGGCCATCCCCCTGCGGCGGTCTGTTACCGTCCGAAACCATAGAAACGTATCTTCACAAAAAAACACGCCCGTGTTTAAATGCAACACAGGCGTGACTCTGAAAGGACAAGCGCCGCAACGGCCGGCAACGGCATGGCTCTGCCAGGCGTCCGGCTTTTTCAAGGCGCCAGCGCCCTGCCGCGGCGCCTCATTGGAAGCATCAATGAACAACACGCTGGATGTCATTTTTCTTGGCAATGACGACGCCAGGCATGCCAGACTCGTCGAGTCCCTTTCCCATCTGGGATTCAACGTCCGCCGCTGCCACGATCTCGTGGATGTCTACGACCGATATTCCCGCCGGCCCAGCCCGCTGGTCGTCCTGGAAGCCCCGCTTACCGATGTGCACAACGCCGCCGTGCGACTGCGCGCCATCGACCGCAGCCTGGGCATCGTGGCCATCGCCCCATTCACCGATTCCGAAAGCCGCATCCGCACCTTGCTCTGCGGCGCGGACGCCTGCCTGCCGCCGGACGTAACCGGCCTGGAGCTCGCGGCGGTGTTGCAGGCGCTGGTGCGGCGCGCGGTCGGGCTGGACGGCATGGATACGGGTTCGGGCGCCGATGCGGGCGCCGCGGAAGAACCGGCCCAGGACGGCTGGCGATTGGCGAACAAGGGATGGACGCTCATCAGCCCCAAGGGCAGAACCCTGGGCCTGACGACCGGTGAACGCGACTTCCTGTCGCGGCTGGTGAAGTCGCCCGACCGCAAGATCAGCCGCGACGCGTTTCTGGCCGATGGCGCGGACGAAGCCGACAGCGGCATCACGCGCCGCCGCTTCGTCGATGTGATGATCAGCCGCCTGCGGCGCAAGGCCGCCGCCAACCAGATGACGCTGCCCATACGCGCGGTCCACGGATGGGGCTACATGTTTGCAGCCGACATCACGCTGGATCTGAACTATCGGGTAACGGCGCCATCCGCGCGCGCGGATGGCCAACAGGCTTGGCGCAGCGAAGAAGCGGACGCGAACGCATCTGCTTGAAAACGCCCGGCGCAAGACCGCCAGGCGAAAAAAACGCGGCGCTGCCCCCGAAGGGTAAGACGCCGCGCTAAAACAACACGTGAACCCGGAGTCATCGGCCGGCACCGATGCCTTCTACCTGGATCACGCGATTCCAACATTCGTGCCTCATACTACTCACGCACGGTCCGACCGTGGCCCGTGCCGGGTCTCTAGTCCCTGCACTGGCTGCAACGTGATCAACGCCTGGCAATGCGACCACCCTTGCTGCTGGGCGTGCGTTACTGCCATATCGGCGGCATTCCTTCCGGTAGCTGCCTGATGAAGAAAGTTTAGGACCTCGGACGCGTTTCCAGTAATTCTTTGTTGATAGTCTTCCATACCAGATTGATATAGGAAGCCCGTGCCTTCCATGCCCCTGCCCCAGCCATCCCTGCGCCATCGCCTCCGCAAGATACTGGCGCTTTTCCCACCAAACTGGTGCCTTGCCATCCTGGTTGCGCTGGACGGATACGCCTTCATGCACCCGGTGCTGCGCGAAGTCCGCGCGCGCGAGTACTCGTTCTGGCTCGCCCTGGACAACTGGCACGAGATCATGCGCGTGGTCGGACTGCTGGAGATTCCGCGCCTGGTGCTCGGTGTGGGTTTGCAGGTAATTGCGCTGGGCCTGATCCTGAAGGCGCGCATCGCATGGGCGTTCTCGCTGGTGCTGCTGATCGGCATCGGCACCTTTGCCATCCTGGGCGATGGCGGCCGTGCAGGGCTGGGCATCTACACGCTGGTCCTGGTGATTGCGCTGGTGGCGTACTGGCGGCGCTTCGACCGCGCCAGCGTCACGGCCGGCTCGCTGTTCGCGCTGGTCAGCGTGTTGTCGCTGATGATCTACGCGGTGTTCGGCACGCTGTACCTGGGCAATGAGTTCAACCCGCCGATCCTGGACGCCGGCACCGCGCTGTACTTTTCGATCGTGTCGATGTCCACCGTGGGCTATGGCGACATCGTTCCGCATAGCGGCACGGCGCGGCTGTTCACGGCGTCGATTATCATCCTCGGCATTACCGTATTCGCCACCTCCGTCAGCGCGATCGCCGGACCAGTTATCGGCGGCAATCTGAAACGGCTCGTCAAAGGCAGGTTTTCCTCGGCCATGAGAAAGAACCACATCATCATTGCCGGCGCGACGCCCCTCGCGCTGAGCGTCTACCAGGGCCTGCGCGCCCGCAACGAGGAAGTCACCGTGATCGTGCCGACCGGCATGGCGCACGACTATCCCGCGGCCACCGACCTGATTGAAGGCGACCCCTCAAGCGTCGACGTGCTGCACGTGGCGGGCGTGACGAGGGCGCGTTATGTGCTGGCGCTGCGCGACGACGACGCCGAGAACGCATTCATCGTGCTGGCCGCCAAGGAAGCGACCGGCGCGGACGGCGCCAAGACCGTGGCGCTGGTCAACACCAGCAAGCATCTGGAAAAGATCCGCCGGGTGCAACCCGACCTGGTGTTTTCGGTGCAACTGCTGGGCGCGGAATTGCTGACGCGCGCGATCAACGGCGAGCCCATGGACAGCCAGGCCATCACGGACCTGTTCTTTGCCAAGCCGTCATCCAACACCCAGCCCACTTGAACGCGATCGCTGCTCGCAAGCGGTATCGGCTTCGCGAGCTGGATCGGCCGGTGACGCGTGCCCGGCGTACCACGTCACGAACTGATCCGACGGCATGGGTCGCGCAAACAGGTAGCCCTGGATGAACGCGACGCCGCGCCCCGTGAGATAGCGGAACTGCAGATCGGTTTCGACACCTTCGGCCAGCACCGCCAGCCCCAGTCGATGCGCGAGCGTGATGATGACGTCCAGCACCGGCGCGTCTTCGCCGGTGGGCTCGATGGCGTGTACGAAGCCCTTGTCGATCTTCAGGTAATCCACCGGAAAGCGCTGCAGATACGACAGTGAGCAGTGGCCGGTGCCGAAATCGTCGATGGCCACGCGCACCCCTTGTGCGCGCAGCGCGTCGATGTTGCGCCGCGCCTGGCCGTCGTCGGTGATCAGGCTGCGTTCGGTGATCTCCAAGACCAGGGTCGGCTCGCGTTGGGCGATGTTGGCCGCCAAGCGCTCGATGTCGGCGGTGAATTCGGCGCAGGACAAATGCTCGGCCGCAATGTTGACGCCGACATGAAACCCCGGCGGCGTGGTCCAGCCGCGCATGTCGCGTTCGATCAGCGTAAACAGATGGCGCGTCAGCGGGACGATCATGTGATCTGCCTCGGCCGCGGCAATGAAGATGTCCGGCCGTATGAAGCCCACGCCGGGCCGCTCCCAGCGCAGTAGCGCCTCGACGCCGCTGCACTGGCCGATTGCCTGACCGTACACGGGTTGGTAATGCACCCTGAATTCATCAGCCCGGATCGCGCGGCGCAACTGCTCCTTGAAGGACTGGCGGTTTGCCTGAAGACGGAATGCGCCCACGGCCAAGCCGAGTCCGACCAGCGCCGCGGCGGGCAGGTAGGTCATCATCAATTGCTGCCACGCCTGCACGACGGCTTCAGCAGGCGCACTGACGCGGATGGTCAGCGGCGCGGGCCCATCTTGGCCCGTGGTCTCGTTGTAGACCAGCTCGCGCGACGCCCCGGGCGCGCCCTTGAAATCGTTGTGAATGGGCGCCCCGCCCTCGCCCACCTGCAGCTCGATGCGGTAATTGCGCAGGCTTGCCACGGCGTCCAGCAGATCCTGCACGTACCGTCCGTCGACCACCACGACGCCGCTGTGTCCCTCGGGGCCGGGCCGGCCCAGCAGGATCGCCGGCCGTTCGGGCGCCAGCGGCGTGCCGGTCACGGTGAAGCGCCAGCGGTCGGGCGGCTGGTCGGATACCCACTTGCGGAACTCCAAGACCGGGTAGTCGATCTTGCCGACAGCCGACGAACAATAGATGCGATCGCCGCGGACCAGGAACAGGGACCGCAGATACGGGTTCAGTGCGCCCCAGCGTTGCAGATCGGGCAGCGCTTCGTCGCACGACAGCGCCGTCAGCGCCGCCACCCGGTCCGCCAGCATCCACGCCTGCGTCAGGATGTGCTGCGTCTGCACCCGCACGATGCGCGCGGCCGACTCGGCTTCAACGCGCTGTTCCTTCTGCGCGTGCCACCACGTCCAGCCCACGCAGGCGACGACCGGCAGCACCAGCGCCAAGGCCACGGGCAGATAACGCCACGAGGGAACGCGTTCCATCAGGCCTGATGTCGGCAAGGGGTCTCCGCGGCGGTAAGGGGCCATTAGTGCAGGTGCATCGTTGCGATGGGACACCATGTGCGGCGCTGCGTCAAGAACTGCGTGAACGCCTGCGCCTTGCGCAAAGATCGGATGCGCAACGCTGGCCGTACCGCCGCCCGCTGGGCTATCGTTCAATGGCAAGCCCCTCTGCCGACGGCACGAGGCTCGTGTGTATTCGTTTCCCCTTACCACGCCATTTACAAGGACGGATGATGAAGAAAGCAAATGCCTCCCTGCCCGCCGACCTGACCGGCGCCAACGTCGCCTTCTGCCAGCGCCTGGCCCAGCTTGCACAGGAAAGCCAGCAGCGCTGGCTTGAAATGGGCCAGCGTCTGGCCGGCGACAGCACCGGCCAGGCCCTCGCCGCCCTCTCCCCATTGAACCCCGCCGCCAACTGGCAGGATGTCATGCCCGCCATGGGTGAACTCGCGCGCAAGCGCTGGCAGGCGCAACTGGAAGCCAGCCAGGCGCTCACTCACGCCGCACTGCAGGAGCAGGCCACGATGGCCGCCGGCGTGGGCGAAGCGATGTGCGAATGGTTCAAGCAGGCCAACAGCGCGGCCGCCGACAACTCGCCCTTCGCGCAGATGTGGTCCACGATGACAAACCAAATGGCGGCCGCCTGCGCCGCCATGCAGGACGCCCATCAGCAGGGAGGCCGCCATGACCGCTAAACGGACCGCCCTCATCACAGGCGGGACGGGCTGCCTTGGCCGCGCCATCGCCGTGGCGTTGCATGATGCGGGCCACGACGTCATCGTCACCTACCATTCCAGCGAGAACGCGACGCGGGAATGGATCAAGGAAGAAGCGGCCAAGGGCCGCACCTTCGCCATGTACAAGGTCAACGTGGCGGACTTCGATGCCTGCCAGACGCTGGCGCGCAAGCTTGAAGAAGATGGACGGCAGATCGACATCCTGGTCAACAACGCCGGCATTACCCGCGACACCACCTTCCACCGCATGCGTGCGGACCAGTGGCACGACGTGATCAACACCAACCTCAATTCGGTGTTCAACGTCACCCGCCCGGTCATCGAAGGCATGCGCCGCCGCGGCTGGGGCCGGGTCATCCAGATCAGCTCGATCAACGGC